>NZ_JBQENW010000012.1:0-146048 GCF_052044835.1 Bacillus sp. 22475
TTAATAATTTGTCTTTTATATTAGGCTTTACTTCACTTACAGGTTTTCCCTCTATAAAATCAACTATTTGACGATAAGTTTTTAAATTATGCTCTTTTTTTATGTTTTCAACTTTCAGTGATGAAAACATAAGCAAAATCGTAAGTACAAAAGGTATTATAAGACCATAATAACCAAAAAAGTAAAATACAGGTGCAATAGAAATAGGAAGTATAATCATTGATGCTAACATGATGTAACTCCACTTAAAGAAAGTTGATTTTTGAAGTTCTTCTTTCATAATCTTTACATCTCCTTTAACTAAATCATCCAGGGAGACATTAAAAAGAATACTCATCATTAGTAAATTATGAATATCTGGATAGTTCCTTTCATTTTCCCAGTTAGAAATAGATTGTCTGGAAACATGAATTTTTTCTGCTAACTTCTCTTGGGACATGTTATCCCGTTTACGAAAATATTGTATCTGTTTACCAATGTTCATTTATACATCTCCCTTAAGTTTGAGGTTAAGTTAAAGACTAATTAAAGACTACCAAATTTCTTTATAATAACGTGATTTTAAGATGTAAAAATGTTTTATCATGCTATTCTCCCCTATTTTTGATTGAGAAGCTTAGCTAACAATTGTTGTAGTTTCGCCTTTTCCAATCTAACCCAGAGAGCCAATGCAGTTCAACTGTTTTATAATCGGTACGACTTTATTTCAAATCTACATTAATGCAAATGACCCTAATAAACGAACAAAATGAAAAAAACTATTTTCAAAGAAGATTAATCTAAACAGTGCAACTTTGTTTTAAACCAGCATTACCAAGCTAAAAAAACGAAATTCGCCTTATAACAAAAAAAGCAACAACAAGATAATATTTTACTTCCGCAAAAATAATACATCAAAAGGTACTCCTTTTGATACACTTCTGTTTATATATTAAGGCCTACCCAATTTAAAAATTCATTTGATCCTCTATTGCAATTACCAAAAACAAAATATATTGGTTAGATTTAATACAAATAAAATTTTTTTAAAATTAGCCTTAATACAAGGCATATAGGTACTTATTTTAATTTCAAATGCTGAAATCTTACAGCGTAGCTACTGAAAATAAAGTAAAAAGACGTTCAAATCCATATGGATAGAACGTCTTTTCACTTTACTTCATACATATACTGATTTTTCACCTATTCATTTTGTATTGTACTTAAAAAATCGATAAATTCATCTTCATTTACAGGTTTACTGTAGTAATACCCCTGAATTAGATAACATGCATTACGCTGTAACACTGTTAATTGTTCCTTCGTTTCTACCCCTTCTGCGATCACTTTCATGTTTAAAGTATGTGCTAGTGAAATAATGGTTTGTATAATTTCATTTCCATCCGTAGAAGTTCCAATCCTATTAACAAATTCTCTTGGAATTTTCAAGGTATCAATTGGATACAAAGGAAGATACGCTAATGAAGAATATCCTGTACCAAAATCGTCAATTGATAAATGTACACCATATGATTTCAATGTTTTTAACTTCGATAAGGTTTCTTTTTCATCTACCATTGCTATTCGCTCTGTTAATTCCAAATCAATCGAATTGGCGGGTACTCCTACCTCTTCTATGGTAGATATGATTGTTTGAACAAAACCTTTCTGTTCAAACTCTATAGCTGATAAATTTATCCCCATCTTTAGATTTACATAGCCCGCTGAATGCCATTCTTTCAGTTGTCGACACGCTTCCTGTAACGTCCATTTCCCAATTGAAATAATCTGCGAAGTTTCTTCCGCGATAGGTATAAACTCAAAAGGTGAAATTAGCCCTAGCTCTGGATGTTGCCAACGTATTAAAGCCTCTGCACCAATAACGATACCCGTCTTACTATCAATTTGTGGTTGATATAATAAAAATAACTCATTATTTTCTAATGCATTCGGTAAATCCTGTTCTAATCGCAATCGTCTTGTTATTTTTTTTGATAATGTCTCGTCATACATGCAAACAGCATTATTACCTTTTTCCTTTGCACTATACATAGCGATATCTGCGTGTTGTAAAAGTGTAGTAGTATTTATTCCTCCAAATGGATACACTGCTATTCCTATACTAAGAGTTAAGTAAAAACTATGTTGATTAACTATAAATGGTTCTTCAGTTATACGAAATAGAGTTTCACATAAACCCAATAGCTGTTGCTCTGTTTGGTTATGGACAATGATCGCAAACTCATCTCCACCTATTCTTGCTAGAGGAATAGTCGGTGAAAGACATGTCCTAAAACGTTTGGCTACTTCTTTTAAAACCCTGTCACCAATCGAATGACCCAGGGTATCATTAATAGTCTTAAAGCGGTTTAAATCAATATACAGGAGTCCAAACTTATCCTGTGATTTTTGTGCACGCTTAATGGATCTATCTAATTCTTGTTGGAAGAATGTTCGATTTCCAATCTCCGTCACCGTATCATGGAATGCTAGATAATTTATCTCATCCTGTTGCTGTTTCATCTTCGTTATGTCTTTTACCATTACATAACTTCCAAAAGTTTGTCCTTCTATCATAATAGGAACAATTGTGACATACCAAAAATGCATGTCCTCCATATTGTTATTTTTTACACGTAACTGTAACGAAGACGAACTACATCGTTTCCCCTTCTTTATAGCCGCCTCCAATTCAGATTTATCTTCATCTAAAAAAATCGAGAAGCACTCTTGTCCTATTAATGCAGCACTGTCTTCTCCTAATAACATACTTCCAGACTGGTTTATATTTAATACAATACCATTTGAATCAATTGTTAATATAGGATCTGGATGATACTCATATAAAGACTTAAATCTCTCTTGATTTTTTACCAAATCATTAGATTTGTTTATTAAATCCTTTGTTCTTTGAGATACTGTTTGTTCTAATTGATTATTAAACACTTTTAATGTTTCGGTTAAATCTTTGTTTTGCATTCGTACAATTGTATGACGAATCAGTACAAATACAAAAGCAATACAATTCCCCGTAATCAATGTAGCTGAAGAAGTTTGCTCTTTCAAAGTAAAACCAATTAAGACTGCAACTGCAAGATAAGGGAATATGACAAGGAGTTTCTTTCCAAATATCGGATTTATAATAAAATAATTTCTTTTAGAAGAAGCATCCTTTGGGATTGTAGCAGCAATGGCGATACATAATAGGAAAACTCTATACAAGCACCTTAATAATATAACGGAACGGTCTGACAAATCATCTTGTAAGTAGAAATACAGATAGTCTGTAATAGCCAATCCAGTTAATACTAGGATAAAAATAAACAATTTACTTTTTGCATTGAAAATAGCGGGTCGAAAGATTAAGGTAAATCCAAGTAATAGAAGCAATAAATCTATAATCGGAAAAATAAATGAGAGAAAAACATCTCCAATTGATAAGAATAAGATATTTGCAGAAGGTTTATTAAATAAATACCACTCTAATGTAAAAATAGCAGTAACAACAATACATAAATCACAAAGTAAATATGCTTTCTCCCATTTGTTACATTCCATCATGATTTTATAAAAGAACGCAAAGAGGAAGAAAAATAAGAAAAACAGTAGAAACACATCAGAAATATTAAAATTTTGTATTGGTAATTCTACATTAAGTACTTGAAAAGCGGATATGAAATTCCCTATCAAAAAACACCCTATTGCAATAGTAATGCAAACCCAGAATACTCCTAACTTAATTTTTTTGGATAATATAGAATACAGTAATGAGATAAATACAGTAGTTTCAACGACTAAAGATGATAGTCGGATATTAAAATCTGATATGAAATAATGATTCGGAAAAACAAATAAAAATATAAAGCAAAAGCTTATATAAGTTATTAAAGCCAATATCAATACATAAAATTGCACATATACATGTTTACGCAATAAGCTCACCTTCTTGATTTTTTCTATACTTTTATTAAAAAATGGCTTGATAGTGGCACAAGTCCTACTAATTAAAATGTGTGCTACCTATTATCCATATTATGACCTTTTTAAAAGATTTCTTTCTACATAAAACAGTCTTGTTAACTTTTTGTAGATGTTTACAATTTTTAATACTGAGGATTCCAAAAAGGATAAGTTGAGAAATGGAGTTTTTTTAGTATTTGGGTATCTTGAATTTGGATGGTTCAACTTATCTACTCTTTAAATACGAGATAGAATATAATCCTCTATTGGATTATAGTTAGTTGCTAACTGTCACACTTAAAAAGGAATGAAAATATACTATCAATAACATAGAAATTTGAGTTAGTTTACGAAACCAACTGTAACTATTATAGTTACAACATAAATTGATGTCAATTTCATATTACTCCCCTTTTTATGGATAAAAGACACCTTTGAACTTTACAAGAGACAAAAAAAGAAGAGGGATTTCTTCTCTCTTCACCAATAAAATCGAACATATTTACAATTAAGGAAGGGCATACATCCATCAAAAGATGAAAGGAACAACAATAGTTCACCTAGTGAATTATAACACAAAAACACTCCCATTAATAGATAATATTAACATTTATGGAATAGTTGTGACAAAATTGTTAAACATCAAAATATTAAAAGGATTTATATGAATATAAATTCCCCTGAAGCTGAGCAAATAGTACCTCCTTACTGCTCTTTTTGTTTTTATTGTCACCCTTTCAAATCATCTTCATATGTTGTATATAGATATCTCCTTTTGGATTGTCAATGATGCCTCTTTCTAGTCCTAATGTATGCCTTACAAAGAGCACTTTTGACAAGTGCTCTTTGTCCTTTGTAATACACTCAATCTATAATAAAGTAATTTTAATGTATGAATAATTTACAGCTGCCTTATTGTATGAATTGTAACTATTTGCACACACTATAATTGGAAAGCTTGAATCATTGTCATTAAAAAATGTTCAGCACTTCCGCTCCTTAAGAGAACAGTCTACGCAACTGTTCTCTTTTCCTTTTTTACAAAAAAAAAAAAACAGGGCAAGCACAGTTAACTACGCTACGATTAATTGCATTGCAACATTCTCAACGTTCCCTCAACAATTTCTCAATATTTTTCATGGACAATAGCACACTTCCTCAACGTTAATAATATCTTAATATTAAATACTGCAAGGAGGCGCTAGAAAATGACTTGGTTCATTATTTTAGGATTTATGCTTATTTTAAGTATAGGCGGCTTTCACCCACATAGTATTCATATCATTTTCAAAATAGATTCAGATACAAAAGCTGTGCCAAATTGGTCTTTCGTTAATAAAATAAACTTTCGAACATTTAAAGAGTTGTTAAAAAACCCAAACAGGAATAAACTCAAAAGCCTTACCATAGGAGAGCTGTTTATCCCTTTAAGTCTATTCAATAAATTATTTGGCAAAACATTAATTTTTCTAATCCTATTCTTCTATTCTCAATTCTTAAACTAAATATAATATGAGATGAGTAAAAGAATAGCAGTCGCCGACCATAACAAACAACAGACCGCCTATTACAGACGGTCTGTTTTAAAACAAATTGACTACCGAAACAGATTTGTTTCGGACTATTCTCGTTACTATAATTGTACGTAGAATGATAGACTAGAACTTCCACTTAGTCTTGTTCTGTAATTTCTTCTCTTTTTGAAGGAAGGCCTTTAACTTTTTTAAATAATCAATTTCCATACGTAAACATTCATTTTCATCTTTTAATGTCTCTATAACCCCTTCAATAGTTGCATTATTTAACTTTGATCTTATCTTTTCCATAGCTGGATCCCCTTTCTTCTTTTTATATAGGAATTCCACGCCTTTTAAATCATATATTTCCCTTCACCTACGAACTATTGCAATAAATTCTTTAACACAAAAAATCCATTTATTTCATTTGTTTGTATTTTATTTCGCAGAATTTGAGATATATCTTTTGAAAAATCCCCTGTATTCCTTCTATATTTATCTCTCCTAAATAAATCGTAATACATATTATACCCAACAAATTTGTAAGCTTTAATCTTATTTTTAACAAAGCATTCTTAATTTTAAATAGACATAGCACTTCATACTGTCAACTCCCCCTATATTGATAAATACGAATCATCTAATTTATTTGACATTCCAATGAATTATGACAGGAAAATATATACATTAAATTAAACCTAATGTATCTTTGGTTTGTAAGTCGTAGTTAGTTGGCCAACTTTCAATACAATTTAATAATTAAGAATAAGGGGGATTTAAAAATGAATCAATTATTAAGGAAAAATAAGAAAAAAATGATGTATCTAGTCGGTTTACTTCTAATTTCTCTATCAATGTTTTCAACTACAAGTTTTGCAGCTACAGAAGGTGCTGTAAAAAGCGTTACAAATAGTAGTTATACTGGAATTGCAGCCGATATATATTTACCAAAATCAGTTGTTGTTAAGGATGGATATGTGAATTGGTATTTAGGTATTGGAGCATCTAAAGTTGAAGGTGGTATTTCAAAAACACCAAGTGGATATAAAGTATTTCTTAATTCAGGATATAATGAATCAGGTCAAAATAATAAGTATTGGAACACACAATATGATACATCAATTAAAGATGGTGATCGAGTAAACATTAAAATAATTAATAACGGCAATGGTACGGTTACTATGTATGTAAATGGAATCCCTAGATATGCAAATCAACCTGTATATGGCTCATTTTCTCAATACGAACCAGTAAAAATGGTTCAGGGCGTTGAAGATACTGGACGTAATTCTTTTAGCCAAGCTAACTTTTCAAACGTACTTCTAAGAGCAGATACATCTGGATCTATCTACAAAAGTTGGAACGGTTCAATTTCTTCCTCATTTTCTAAACACGGTACTTATAGTAACAATTTCACAGTATATTCTCAAGTACCCTTAAGCGCAAGTTTACGCTAAGGTGGTTCTTGTATACGAAAATTTTTTAAAAAGGTAGCTGTATGTACCTTTTGTACAGCTACCTTTTTCATACTTTAATGCAAAAAGCGTGTCAAAAATAAAAAGATGAAATTGTAAGTATGTTCACTTCTCAATTTCATCTCTTCTAAAAATTGTATCTCACCAATTCTCTTGTTCCTCGCTATTCTACCAAATTAATAGCAATACATTATGTAGGTATAGGTTTATACTATTCTACATTTAAATACATATAATATTGCCTATACTTTGTTATTTTCATGTGTAACTAATTCACTATATATCTCTTTCTCTATATTTTTCAAGAGAATTTCCAACCTATTTTTTGTAGCTAGATTAAAATGTGGATTTAATTCTTTTATTATAAATTCAAGTATCTCAAAGCTTATGTAATCTCCTAATTCAAGTGAATATTGATCACCCAAGAAAGTTTTTAATTTTTTAGAGATCTCCACTTTATCTTTTTTGGTAATATTTACCCCATCCGATAACAAACCTCTCTTAGATTAGTCTTAAATACTAATTCAAACAGTTTTTATAGCATAATAAAAATATTTTGGCATTAATATAAATCATATAATGAAATTTTTAAAAATAAATAAAAAATATACATCATAATCACTAAACAATATATTATGCATCATAAACATATATTGGTTCGTCATAAAGGCGTAAACATTTTGACCAATTTCCACATAACGTTTCCCATTCACCAGCAGGATATACTTCCGTACGCAATATATGAAGTGGTATACGTAAATTCAATAACCGACCACTAAGCGTCGTACGAGTAACTCCCGCTGGCATTAAAAACTTTGCTTCAATTACCTTTTTCAGTTCCATCAACGAGTATTCTGGATAACTCATCAATATTTCATTTGAATGAGGCCAGACCTCGGTATCATTTGAATGACGGCGTACCGTATACTCATGTTGATATAAGCCGACAATACGATGCCATATCTCTAAATGGGTAAATAAATCGCTATTTAAATCCCTTGCATATAAAAAATATTCTTGTTTATTTGCTTCTGTAATTTTTGCAAGCAAACGTTTATTAGCAATACTCTTACCTGACCAAATTATTGTAGATTCTTTCTTTAAATTATTTACCCATTCCCCCATTGGTAATAAATGATTCCAAGCACGAATTTTTATTTTTTCATCAGGTACTACCTGTACAGCAACGCGTTTACAACCTAATGCCATCATAGCCTTCATACGATGGGCACCATCAAGTAACAGATAATTACCATCACTAAGCTCAGATACTAAGGGAGGATTCCGTAAAACACCTTCGCTTTCCATTACACGACAAATTTGTTCCAATCTTTTGTGTTCATATGATTCATGAAAGCGAATTTGCTTGGGATGTAAGAGATCTAAGGCCGAAATAATTTCACTCATAAAAACAGCTCCTCAAATAATTACATAAATTCTAAGCTTATCAAATAACTAATTTTCTATAATGATTAGTCGTGTTTAACGATATTTAGAAGCCATTAAACAATTATTTCAAACTACGTTTTAATAATTTTACTAGTCTTCTAATAAAACACCAATTTCATTTTCCCTAGCCCTTTGATAGTAATAAGCAGCAATGGCTACATCAAATATGGCCATACCCATTGGATTAAATAATATTGCTTTGTCATAAGGGAAATTTTGCAGTGCTCCTCGGATTACAACGTCAGCAATTGATATTGTATCTTCTTTTTGTAAACCTCTTTCAAGGTGCATCCTTTCAACATCAGTTTTTTCACGACAGACTTCTTCCCAATTATCAACAACTAGGGATTTTGTATATTCTAAGATATCAGGCTTAAAATCACGAAGAGAAACATTGAGTAGTAGTGCTCCATCTTTTGGTTTCTTATCGATATAACCTTCTGCAGAAACAGTACAAGTAATAAAAATATCAGCATCATTATAGGCTTCTTCATATGCATTAACCTTTTGAGTTTTAGAATAAATTTCCTCAGGAATTAATTCTTCTTTAATTCCATTGATATCATATAAGTAAACACTTTCGATTTTATCGCCTAATAGGGCAGTTACCATCTTTAAATGCATCTGACCAATAGGTCCAAATCCAATAATTCCAACCTTAATATTATTTAAATCTCTTAACTTGGCAAACTCTCGAATCATTAACCCTGTAACAGAAGCTGTTCGTATTACACTAACCATTGCTGTATTAAGTGTCGCAAATGGTTTCCCAGTCATAGCATCATTTAATATAGTAACTGAATGTGCACGTTGAATACCTTTCTCAATATTCTTTGGAAAACTAGCTATCCATTTGATTCCTGAAACCTTAAATTCCCCTCCAATATAAGCTGGCATAGCAATAATTCTATTAGCCGGATCATCGAAACGTAAGTATGGCTTAATTGGCTGAGAAAAATCTTCTGAATCAAGACTTTGTACTGCCTTTGAAATGACATTTATTGTTTCTTCCCAATTAACACCCATTTCATTGATATGTTTAGTATTTAAATACATCATAATTGCTTCCTCATTTCTATATCATTTTTATAAAGAAACTAACTGGTCTTCTACTGATTTTTGTGTATTAAGCCATTCTACCCATTCTACGTTGTAAATAGTAGATGTGTAAGCTTGACCATTATCAGGACATAAGAAAACAACATTAGGGGTATTTTGAACATCCCTATTTTCAAAATATTTTTGGATTGCATAATAAGAAGTCCCTGATGATCCACCGGCAAATATTGCATGTCTATTAAATAGCTCATAGCAACCTGCAACAGTATGAACCTCCGGTACAATAATTACATCATCAATCAATGCTTTCTTAACCATACCAGGTATCATACTGGCACCAATTCCTGGTATGTATCGTTTACGAGGCTTATCACCAAAAATAATGGATCCTTGACTATCTACCGCAATAATTTTAATATTAGGGAATTTTTCTTTTAATCGTGTAGATACCCCAGCGATAGTTCCTCCAGTACTCACTCCAATGAAGGCATAATCTAGCTGATTAAAATCATTAGATATTTCTCCACCAATTCCTTGATAATGAGCTTCAAAGTTATCGGCATTATTATATTGATTTGTCCAGTATGCATTAGGAATAGTATTTAAAAGTTCTTTCACCTTATTTAAACGCGTTAATAAATAGCCACCTGTTTCATCTCGTTCATCCACTTTAGCTACTTGATAGGAAGTTGCTCTCAAAAAATTCTCATAACTATCATTAATATTTGGATCAATAACTGGTATGAATTTTAGACCAATATACCTACAAAGAGTAGCAAGAGCAACCGCAAAGTTACCAGATGAAGATTCGATAATCGTAGAATTTTCAGTCACTTCACCGCGACTTATTGCTGATTTTAAAATATGGTAAGCAGCACGTACTTTAACACTATTCATTAAATTGTAATATTCTAGTTTTGCATACAGATTAATCTTTTCATGCTCTAATTTAATCATAGGTGTGTTGCCGATTACCCTTTCTAAACTCTCTAATTTCTTGAGCATAATTTGCTTCCTTTCTTGATTAAAATCTAAAAAAATTAATTAAACATTTGCAAATTCAAATATAAATCACTTTTAAATAACTTATATTCAGGTTTACTTTAAATGTCCTTTCGAATGTAGCTCAAATAGAACTTATAGCTGAAAGACAATAAATGCTAGATTCTTTAGTAGCGGTAAGCTAAGCACCATTCAAGTACTGCCATAGCACTATTTAGCTTGTTTTCGGCTTGGGTAAATACAATACTTTTAGGTCCATCAATAACTGTTGCTGCTACTTCTTCACCCCGGTGTGCTGGGAGGTCATGCATAAAAGTAGCTTCCGGATATAAAGTCAAAATTTCCTCTGTCACTGCAAATGGATTAAATGCATCTTTCCATAAAGGATCTATTTTGCTTGTCCCTGTTGTTTGCCACCTTGTTGTATATACAACATCCACTTCACTAGGTAACATTTTTATATCATGACATTCAATAACTTTAGCACCAGAAAATCGTGCATATTCTTTTGATTTTTCAAGTACACTTGGGGACACTCCATAACCAGCAGGTGTAAAAAGATATAACTCTGTACCTGGAAAACGAGATAAAGAAAGAGCTAGAGCTGCTGCACTGTTATTACCTTCTCCCATATATAAAACCCGTAATCCAGCTATTTCACCAAATTTTTGTTTCATTGTTGTTAGGTCTGTTAGTGCTTGTGTTGGATGTTCTTCCGCACTCATTGCATTAATGACTGCCATACGACTTTGAGATGCCAGTTTTTCCATTTCCTTTTGACTATCTGCAGTTCTTGCTACTAGTCCATCCAGCATTCGCGAAAGTACTTGAGTAGTGTCTTCTATAGACTCCCCTGTATTTTCTTGCAAATCATTTGGACCATACGATACAATTTGTGCACCCATCTTTAATGCTGCAACAGAAAATGCCGATCGAGTTCTAGTCGATGTTTTACGGAAGTAAATCCCAATTATATTTCCAGCTAATATTTGATTAGGTTGCGATTTACCTGTGGCAAACTCTACCCCACGAGTTACAATTTGATTAATATCACTATCAGTAAGATCCTCAAGAGTAATTAAATGTTTTCGAATAGCCATTATCATATTACCTCCCTTTTGAATAAGTGCATGTAACAAAAATGTATTTACATATATATGTAAATAAAAACTATTAAAACAGCTAAGGTAAAAAATAATAGATTGCAAATATAATTCATGTGGATCCATTACCACACTTTTCTATATTTGTTTTTAAACTAATGTATAGCAGTTGACATATAGCCTATATGAACTCGAATACTATTTTTACTCATAAATACTTAAATATAATTCTATTGTTAGTCTATATTCCTATTTTTTATGATATAGCTCTGCTGAATATATTACACACTACAACGATAAAAATATACTCAAAATACTGAATTTTCAGCTTTCTCAATTCTTTCATCAATTTTCTGTCAATTCATACTTGAATTCTCTTTTTTACTAATAATATACATACAATGTTGGCCGTTTCTTTTATAGCCCCATCTCTAAAAAACCCACCCATTCAAAAGTATCGTTTTCCAGATTGTCAGTTAAGATGCAAATTACTGCTGCAGTTATTAAAGAGCCCTCTTTAAAAGAGATATACTCCTTCTACCGGCTCGCTATTAGTAGTAATGATAATCTCTTAATTGTTACAACTACAACGTTAACAATTGTTATTGCAACCATTGATCTAAGTAAACAAACAATGAATGACATACTAATATATACACAAAGTAATCTATTAAGCGTAAAATGATTGCATATCCAGCAAGTTTAATTACTTATTCAGATATTTACTTTTAGAATTTTCAAAATTATATTCCCAAAAATTTTCTTTCCTTAGAGAAATATCGATCATTTTAAACTATGTAAGAATGCTTATCTTCTATAAAGTAATTACACAAATCAACAAAATCAATTTCAATTATTGATTCTGGAAAACTATCTAAAGAAGCACAACAAGAAAGCTTATAATCTTTACCAATAGTAAACTTTTTATAATAAACCTCATTAGATAGCATGTCACCATAAAATATTGTATTTTTATTAATAACAAAAGAGTTTAAAGGTATAGTTAGTCCTTTCCCTATCCATTTAACAAAGCTTTCTTTTATAGTCCATAATTCATAAAACACATCTAATTGTTGTTCTACATTTAATGAATTTAAATAATTAAATTCTTCCTCAGTAAATATATTTTTAATCATTGTAGTATCTATGGTCCGGACTTTTTCTACATCTATTCCTACTTCTTCCTCATGAATAGCTCCAACAACCCAACTTTCAGAATGTGATATATTAAAATGAAAATTATTTAACTGATCAACATAAGGCTTTCCGTATTCATTGTATTTATATTTAATATCTTTATTTTCTTTTGAGAAATTTGTAGTAATTAAATATCTTATTATAATGTCTCCAATTAAGGCGCTATATTGGTCGGGCTTTCTTTTATATTTCTGTATTTTCATCTGCTTTTCTTTTGAGACCAAACGCATAAGTTTCTGCATAATATGATGTTCTATATTTCCTGGCACACGTACCTTATATATATTCATTATTTCCTTCCCACCTAACATCTTATATAAATATAAAAAACTCTCAATGAACAATTCCTATTTATTTTTGATAGTAAAAAACATTTTCAGAGGATAATATTCTATTTTACATCCATATTTTCCAACCTCTTTATATTTATTATTGAATGGGCTCAAAGAAAAAAGTCTCATAATATGTTATACACGAATTTATGAGACTTTTAGAAAAATAATAGTGTACAATTTCAAATAATATTTCACTTATTTACATGTGCTAATAAGAGCATTTGTTTAAAATTCATTTTTATACTCTTTACCAATTCATGAATATGCGGTTTCTCTAACATACTCAGATGGGAACCTGGCACTTGCAAAGCGTATACTTCCCCTGATGTATATTCATTCCATCTGTTATAATCTACTAGTGGGTGAATGTCATTAATAGATGCATTAAATAGAAAGATATCTGCTTTTATTTTTTGTTTACAATTATATTTTAGGTATGCATATCTATTAGCTATCATTACTTTTAACTTATTCATCATTGGATCTTCAAAATTTTGCTGATAACTATTTTCATTCAATGTAAATTTTTTCAGTAAAGATTCTATTAATTGTTCTTCACTCATTTGCTCAAAACTATTTTTCTCAATCCCTAGCTGATCATTGAATTTTTCCAATTCTTCAAATGCATTCCTAATATTTAAACTAAGAATCTCCTTACCTTGTTCAATAGGATGAACATCAAGTAAACCTAGAAAACTAACTTTATCACCTAGTTCTTCTAATTTTCTAGCCATTTCAAATGCAACTATTCCACCAAAAGACCATCCTAATAAGGTATATGGCCCTTCCTTTTTTACTTGTTTAATCTCTTCTATATATCTTACCGCCATTTCCTCTACAGATAAGTTTGGAAATCTACTATCATCATATCCTATAGATTGTAACCCATATACAGTCTTATCCTCTCCTAATTCTCTAGCCAAATCATAATAGTTTAATATACCCCCGCCTTGCCCATGAACAATGAACCATTGACTATCCTTGTTTGTTCCATTTTGAATTGGAATTAAACACTCACTGTCTATTCCTTTATTCTTACTTATTACATCACTTAATTGTTCAATAGTAGCCTTTTGAAATAATAAACTTAATGGCAGTTGCACATTAAACATTTTCTTGATATTTTCGAATAACTTTAATCCCTTAAGAGAATGACCACCTAATTCAAAGAAATTATCATTTATACCAATATTATTTACGCCTAATATACTACTCCAAATATCAATTAAACTACTATCTATTTCATTTCTTGGTGGTACATAATTACTATTGCTCATTGTATTTAGCTTCGGTAACTTGCTTCTATCTATTTTCCCATTTTGTGTTAATGGTATATTGTGAATTGGTATGAGTTGTTGAGGTATCATATAATGTGGTAACTTTGTTGCTAAATATGCTCTTACCTCTGGAATACTAATATCTTTTTCGGTAACTACGTATGCACATAAATACTTTTCTCCAGCTTCATCTTCTTGATCTATTACTACGGCCGTTTTGATTGTCTCATATTTTAACAAACTCGCTTCTATCTCACCTAGTTCTATTCGATATCCCCTTACTTTCACTTGATGATCAACTCGGCCCAAGTATTCAATGTTACCATCAGGGAGCCACCTTGCTATATCTCCTGTTTTATATAGTTTCTCACCAGGTTCAAATGGATGATCAATAAATTTATCTGCTGTTAATTCTTTTCGATTGATGTATCCTCTAGCTAACCCTATGCCAGAAATACATATTTCTCCTGGAACGCCTATAGGTTGTAGCCTGTGAAATGAATCCAATATATAAATTTTAGTATTTAACAATGGCGAACCTATCGGTACGTTTTGTGTTGTAATTTCTTTATCCGTCTCATATTGATAAGATGTACAACAGACTGTAGCCTCTGTAGGTCCGTATCCATTTAATATTTGGAGGTTCCCTCTAAATAGATGATCGTATTTTGCGAGTAATTCTGTTTTAATTGGTTCTACTCCTACAAGTAGCTTATTTAACACTATCTTCTGGTTATCTCTAACAAAATAATCATATATTTCATTTAATAAAGTAGGTGGAATATATGATAACGTGACCTGTTCCTCAAGAATGACTTGTACAAGTTTTGGTACATCAAACTTCTCACCTTGATAAATAGTCATTCTTGCGCCATATACCAATGGGACAAATATTTCAAATATGGTAACATCAAAAGAGATGCTACTAGAGAATAGAACGTTATCAGATATCCCTATATCTTGAGAGAAATCTTCATACATTGCACACACAAAATTCGTTAAGGATCGATGTTCAATCATTACGCCTTTAGGTTGTCCTGTAGAACCTGATGTATAAATAACATACGCTAAGTTGTGAGGTTCTATCATCATTTGCATGTCTTCTCCTTGCTCTTCTTCAAAAGACATATCCATTAGATCTATTACATTACCTTGGAATTCTATCTCCTTTATAATAGAGTTTTGATGTACTAATACATGTGAACATCCACTGTCTATAAGCATATACTCCACTCTTTGTTTTGGTAAGTCAGTATCAATCGGTAAATACGCCCCACCTGCTTTTAAGACACCTAATATACCTATAACCATCTCGATAGAGCGTTCCATCATCACGCCAACAATGGATTCTCTTTTAACTCCTTGGTCTAATAACCTTCTCGCCAACCGATTAGCTTTTATATTTAACTCATTATATGTAATTCTTTTTTCATTACATACAACGGCTATTTGATTAGGGTTCCGTTTTACTTGTTCTTCAAACATTTTATGCACTAAAAAATGATTAGAATTAGAATTTGAATTCTCTTTTTTGTTAAATTCATTCATTATACAATGTTCTTCTTCTACAGATAACATATTAATATTACGCAATCGTATTTTAGGGTTATTAGTTACTTCCTGAACTATATTTGTAAAATGTACCATTAACCTTTCTATTGTCTCCGCTTTAAATAACTTAGTACTATATTCTACTTTTAAATGAATGTTATTATCTATTTCCGTTGCTACTAATGACAAATCAAATTTTGAAACTGACTGCTTAAATTGATACGGTGTAAATTCTAATTCACCAATAGATATTGGATTCATATCCATATTTTGAAAAACAAACATGGTATCAAATAATGGATTTCTACTTGTATCCCTATGCAAGTCTAAATCTTCTAATAGTTCTTCAAAAGGATAGTCTTGATTTTCATAAGCTTCTAATGTATTGAGTTTTAATCTACTCAAAAACTCAATAAACTCATCGTCATTTTCTAGATAATTTCTCATTACCAAAGTATTAATAAACATACCAATCATATGATTAGTATCAGAATGAGACCTTCCAGCAATTGGCGAACCTACAATAATGTCTTCTTGACCTGTGTATCTAGATAAAAGTATGTTATAAATAGCCAATAAAATCATATATGGCGTGGTACCAGTTTCAGTTGCTAGCTTATTTACTTTAAAAGTTAAATCTGTTCCCAAATTAAAGGAACAAACCTTACCTTTAAAGCTTTGTATAGTCGGTCTTTGAAAATCGGTTGGAAAATTTAAAACCGGGAGTTCTCCTTTTAAAGTTGTTAACCAATAATTCTTTTGTTCACTAATTAGATTCTTATAGTAAGTTCCATTTTGCCACATCACATAGTCTTTGTACTGCACTCTCAATTTTGGAAGTTCATTTCCTTTATACAATTCTACAAACTCTTTTATTAATATCCCCATTGATAAACCATCAGAGATTATATGATGCATATCTACTACAAGGATATGTCTTTCTTCTGCTATCCTTAAAAGCAACACCCTTAATAATGGAGATTTTGATAAATCAAATGGACTTATAAACTCATGTATTAAATAATCCGCATCTTTTTCATTTACATGAACGTATTTAATATTGAATTCTACATTAGGTTCAATTTTCTGCACTAATTCTCCATCTAAAATTTGAAAAGAAGTTCTTAATATTTCATGTCTTTGTATTAAAGATTGAAATATATTTTCAAACTTATCTTTACAAATATCCCCTTCTACTTTAAGTATTGTGGGCATATTATAAGTTGTATTTGTACCATCTTCGAATTGATCTACTATAAACATTCTCTTTTGTGACGTAGAAGCTAAATAATACTCTTGTTGTTTTATAGGTTCTATGGAAATATAATTACTTTTTTCCATTTCTAATATACATTTTGAAAAATCAATCAAAACAGGAAATTTAAATAGGATTTTAATAGATAATTGCACATCAAATTCTTTATTAACAATAGAAATTAACTTAGCAGCCTTTAATGAATGACCACCTATCTCAAAAAAGTTATCCTGTATTCCTACCCTTTGAATTCCTAAAACATCTTTCCAAATCTCAACTAATTTTCTTTCTGTAGAATTTGTCGGCTCTATATGACTAGATTTTAAATTATAAATAGGTTGAGGTAATTTTTTTCTATCTATTTTTCCGTTTTGTGTTAACGGTATGTTTTGAATGGGTATGATCTGTTGAGGTATCATATAATATGGTAACTTTGTTGCTAAATATGCTCTTACCTCTGGAATAGGAATATCTTTTTCGGTAACTACATACGCGCATAAATACTTTTCTCCACTTTCATCTTCTCGCTGTATTACTACGGCGGTTTTGATTGTCTCATATTTTAACAAACTTGCTTCTATCTCACCTAGTTCTATTCGATATCCCCTTATTTTCACTTGATGATCAACTCGTCCCAAGTATTCTATGTTACCATCAGGTAGCCATCTCGCTATATCTCCTGTTTTATATAATTTCTCACCAGGTTCAAACGGATGATCAATAAATTTATCTGCTGTTAATTCTTTTCGATTGATGTATCCCCTAGCTAACCCTATGCCAGAAATACATATTTCTCCTGGAACACCTATAGGTTGTATCCTGTGAAATGAATCCAATATATAAATTTGAGTATTTAACAATGGCGAACCTATCGGTACGTTTTGTGTTGTAATTTCTTTATTCGTCTCATATTGATAAGATGTACAACAGACTGTAGCCTCTGTAGGTCCGTATAAATTTAATATTTGGAGGTTCCCCTCAAATAGATGATCGTATTTTGCGAGTAATTTTGTTTTAATTGGTTCTACTCCCACGAAAAGTTTATTTAACAATATCTTCTGATTCGCCCTTACAAAATAATCATATATTTCATTTAATAAAGTAGGTGGAATATATGCTAACGTGACCTGTTCCTCAAGAATGACTTGTACAAGTTTTGGTACATCAAACTTCTCACCTTGATAAATAGTCATTCTTGCGCCATATACCAATGGGACAAATATTTCAAATATAGTAACATCAAAAGAGATGCTACTAGAGAATAGAACGTTATCAGTTATCCCTATATCTTGAGAGAAGCCCTCATACATTGCACACAAAAAATTAGTTAAGGAACGATGTTCAATCATTACCCCTTTGGGCTGGCCTGTAGAACCTGATGTATAAATAACATATGCCAAGTTGTGAGGTTCCATCGTTAACTGCAAATCTTCTACTTGTTCTTCTTCAAAAGGAATATCCATTAGATTTATTACACTACCTTGGAATGCTACTCCCTTTATAATAGAGTTTTGATATGTTAGTACATGTGAACACCCACTGTCTGTCAGCATGTATTCCACTCTTTGTTTTGGTAAATCGGTATCAATCGGTAAATACGCCCCACCCGCTTTTAAGATACCTAATATGCCTACAATCATCTCAATAGAGCGTTCCATCATCACACCAACAATGGATTCTCTTTTAACTCCTTGTTCTAATAATCTTCTCGCCAACTGATTAGCTTTTATATTTAATTGCTTATATGTAATTTCTTTTTCATTACATACAATCGCTATTTGATTAGGATTCTGTTGTACCTGCTCTTCAAATAATTGAGGAGCTGTTACAGTCTCACAAAGTAATGTTTTATGAACTCTAGTCGTATGATTGAAATCATATAATATTTGATTCTTTTCTGTTTTAGACATTACATCTAGATCCATTGCAGATTTATTTGGATCTTTCATTAATATATCTAAAATATTATATAAATGATTAACTATTCTACTAACTAATCCTTCACTATATAAAGTAGAATTGTAATCCACTTGAACCTTTAACTGTTCTTCATTTTTCATAAACCTAATAACCATATCAGAGTTTATTTTATCTGTACTCTCATAACAATGAATATCATCTAACATTACTATTGTATTTAATAAGGGAAGATTATTACTCTCTCGATCTAGACTTAATAATTGAGTAAGTTTATTAAAAGGAAAATGACAATGTTCATTTGACTCTAAAATTGTTTCTTTAATTTTATATATTATTTCTTTAAAATTATCTTCTTGATTTATTTGAGTACGTAATAATAAAAAGTTGTTTTGAAAAACCGTCTCTTCTTGACCTTGTTTAAAAACTGGCATTCCAATTACTACATCATCCTTATCGGTATATCTACTTAAGAGATATTTCACACCTGATAATAAAATAGTGTACAGTAACATATCAGAATTATTGCTAATTGCTACAGCTCTCTTCGCAATATCCGATGGGAATTGACAATAATAACTTTCTTTAGAAGCCTGAATATTATTTAAAGACAGACAATCACAAGGAAATCTACTTAACTCAACATCACCTGATAACTTGTCTAACCAATATTCTTTTTCTTTTTTAAATTTTTCACTAGATAATAAAACCTGCTGGGTAAATTTATCAAGCATTTTTTCTTCCCACCATTCTCTATGATATTGATACTAAATACTACATATTTAGTGGTTATGTTCCCCATAGACCTATCCGTTTTATCATGAGGGGGCACAATCATACTCGTCATTGGGAGTTTTCTTCCTCAGTAATAAAACTCCCAATAACGACCAATTAGATTGCTACTTTAACGATAGAAGTTTCACATAAAGCATAGAAATGCACTTTTCTCTTACTCAGATACATCTCTTAATTTTTTTACTTCACAGATTTTACCCTATCTAGTATTTTCATAATTAACTCGCCCACGATGTCAGCTTGATGTAGTAAAAACATATGACCACCATTAACTGTTAGAAAATGAACCTCATTGCCCCATTCTACCCACTTCTTAGCCCCTTTTACTGTATAATTAGAGTCTGTTGTTCCACTAATAATATATAGGGGCGCTTTCAACAATGTTGTGTCATCATTTATATAATTCTCAATGGCACGAAAGTCTGATCGAATAACTGGAAGGATATAGTTTAAAAGCTCCTGATGTTGTAATACTTCATCCGGTAATCCTCCCAAAGACTTTATATAATCTATAAAGTCTTTATCATCTAAATGATTTGTTTTTCTTCTTATTTCCGGTGGATTCATAGCAGAGATAATAACATTTTTAGGATTTATGCCCTTACTTTCTAAAATTTGAGCCATACGGTGAACTATAATTCCTCCCATGCTATGGCCAAATAATGTAACCTCTCCCTCTAAAATTGGTTGCATCTCCATTAAATATAAATTAACAAGATCATCTATGTTATCAACTAGTGGAGAAAGATTAGGACCATGGCCTGGAGGATCAAATGAAATAAGTTTTATATCTTTCGGTAAATAATTCTTTAAAGGTAAAAAAGAATTCGAATAGCCCCCAGCATAAGGAACACAAACCAAATATTTGTTACTATTCAATCCTGGCGATAAATCTTTCATTAATTTTCTCAAGTGACTTCTCCTTTATTAAATAAAATTTTCATCAAATAGTTGTTTAATCAAACAAATTATCAATTTCTTCATCACTAAGGTTTAAGGTTTCAAAATCTGATGAAGTAAATTCTTTTGTTTGCATTTGACAACAGGATTGGATATATGTCTGTAGTCGTTCTAGATAATCTGAAAATAAATTTTCTACAAAATTCTTTTGAAAATGACTTGTACTAAATGTCACATGAATTTCTAAGCTTTTATTCTTAACCATGGCCACAATATCCAATAATGCAGTAATATGATTATCTTTTGATTGTTCACTGCCACTTTGATAATCAACAATAGTAAACCATCCATCCCCGAGAGAATTATCTATCTCTCCTAAATAGTTAAAACGAATTATATTTTGAGTTAAATCTTTGCAAGAAGGAAACTTCTCTTTAAGAATTCCATATCCAATTCCCTTATTAGGTCTTTTACGAACCTCTTCTTTAACACTCTTTATTTGATTAGCAATATTATGTGAAACTTGTAATACAATAGGATACATCGTTGTAAACCACCCTACTGTACGTGAAATATCAAGATGCTCAAATAATTCCTCTCGACCATGACCTTCTAACTCAAATTTAATTTGATCTTGGTTTGTATATTTACCTAAATTTTCTGTCAACACAGCAAGTAACAACTCCATTGGTTGTGTATTGTAAGGCACATTTGCAGTAGTTAATAGTTTTCTTGTATCATCTGCATTCAATGTAAAGGTAAGAGTCGTACAACTTTCAACAGTACTATTTTCTTTTTCTCTATTAATTTGAAAATTATTATCTAGCGTGTTATCTATGGATTCCCAATAATCTAATTCAGCATGTACTAAATTAACTCCTCGACTATTTAAAGCTTCAGACCAATCTTGGAAAGAGTTAGTTTTTAATGGTAGCGATGGAACTTCTCCTAAATACAAGCTATTCAAACATCGGTTTGCATCTTCAATTAAAATACGCCAGGACACAGCATCAACAATAAGGTGGTGTGCAGTTAATAATAACAACTGTTGATCATTTGAAAGCTGGAATAAGGCCCCTTTAAATAATGGTCCTACATTCAAATTTAAACTTCCTTTTAACTCTTCACCTTTTATATGAACCTGATTCAAAGCCATTTCAATTGGAATTTCAGACAAATCAAACATGGTAACCTTAGAATCAACAATGGACATATCTTCGTCATAATAGAAGTAATCCTGCTTATCCTCATACCTTAACCGTAACAAATCATGATGATGCATGATCGTATTTAACATCTTATTAACATATTCTTCTTTAACCGGCTTCTTCAAAGACAGTAATACCGATTGATTCCAATGATGCGGGTTCTTAAACTGTTGATCAAGGAACCAACGCATAATAGGAGTAGGCTCTACCTTTCCTGTTACCAATGTTTGTGAGACTGTAACATCTTTTTGTTTAACTAACATTGCTGCCAATTCACTTACAACTGGATAATTTAGTACATCTTTAACTCTAACTTTCCATCCCAGTTCTTGTAATCTAGCGCTCACTTGGATCGCTTTAATAGAATCTCCACCTAAATGATAAAAATTACTATGCAATTCGATTCTATCAGTCTGTAATATTTCCTTGAGAACTTCACTAACCATTCCAGTAACATCTTCATCTACTTCTTCTAAATGAGTATGATTAGAACCGTTATTTAACATCGGATCTGGCAACGCTTGACGATCTACCTTTCCATTGATAGTAAGCGGTAGCTGATCCATATAGATAAAAAATGAAGGAATCATATAACTTGGTAGCATATGCGAAATAAAACTGCGTATTTCTATATTTTGAACACTGTCTTTCAAAACAATGTAAGCAACTAGATGATTTGAATTATCCTCATCTTGCCAATTCACCACTACTACATCTTTAACAGACTTGTGTTGTAACAGTGCATTCTCAACTTCCCCTATTTCAATACGATATCCTTTAACTTTCACTTGAGAATCCATCCGTCCTTGATACTCAATTAATCCATTTGGCAACATGACAGCTAAGTCACCACTTCGATACATCTTCTCACTCGAAATAAATGGATTGGATAAAAAACGTTGCGCTGTTAAATCCGGACGATTTAAATAACCTTTAGCTACCCCATCACCCGATATATAAATTTCTCCTTTTACACCAATAGGAACCGGCTGAAGATTCTTATCCAATAAATATATTTGAACATTATCAGCTGGTGTACCAATTGGTACGGATGCTCTTCGATCTAGATCTGGATCATAACGATGAATCATACATCCAACCACAGTTTCAGTTGGTCCATATTCATTAATTATTTCAACTTTACCGCTAAAAAAATCATATATCTTTTCGGCTACTGAGGTTTTCAAATCCTCTCCACCCACAATCAATCTGCGAAGAGATGAAACTCTTGGGGGTGAATAGTTATTTAACAATGCTAAATGTGAAGGCGTAACTTTCAATACTGTTACTACATTTTCCTTGAGTATTTTTGACAAAATAAACTCATCTTCATTATCATGATATATTACTAACAATAAACCACTTATTAAAGGAGTGAATATTGAAGTTACTGTTAAATCAAAAGAAACGGATGAATATAATGCAAAAACATCATTTTCACTACTAATATAGTTCTTTTTAGCCCAGGAAATATAGTTAACCAATCCACATTGAGTGATTACAGTTCCTTTAGGATTCCCCGTGGTTCCAGAGGTATAAATTATATATATTGGATCATTTGGTGCATTTACTAGGTTTAGATTGGCATTATCTCCTTCATAAAGTTTCTGATCACATATATTAATTTTCTCACCTAAATATTCTAAATTACCCTCATTTGTATAGTCAGTTAAAAGTAATGTTGTGCCGCTATCATTCAAAATATAACGAATTCGGTCCTCTGGGTAGGAAGGATCTATAGGCAAATATGTACCTCCAGCCTTAATAACTCCCCAAATTGTAATTACTATCTCAAGTGAATGTTTAGCTAGTATACCCACGACTTGACCATTTTTGACTCCTTTTTCTCGTAACCTTCTTGCTAACTGATTAGATTTCTTATTTAATTCAAGATAAGTCATTGATCTATCAGCATGTTGAATTGCTATTTTTTCTGGTGTCTGTTTTACTTGTTCTTCAAATAATTCTTGAATAGTTTTTTCTTTCGGATACACAACAGCTGTATTGTTAAATTTCTCTAACATAAACTTTTGCTCATCATCCGATAACAAAGATAATTCTTTTATCGATTGATCTTCATTACGTAAAACTTGTTCTATTAAAGCTAAAAACCTTTCATGCATACAATTGATTTGATCTTCTTCAAAATCTGCGACTTTATAATCATATTGAATTTCTAAACCTTCATCTGCCCATTCCTTAATAACTAACTGCAATGAATAGGCTTGGTAACCACTGTAAAACTCCACGTTTTCTAAAGAAAATCCATCAATAGTATTTTTAAGTTTTGTATTATAGTAATTCACACTATATTGAAATAAACCATCGTATCCTTTACTAGTCAATTGCAAGTCTTTTACCAATAAGTTATAAGGATAACGCTGGTGAAATAGACATTGTTTTATTTCATGATTTACTCTTTTAATGAAAGATAAAACACTCTCATCTTCATCCACATTTAACCGTAACGGCATTGTGCTAGTAAACATACCTACTATTTTCTTTTCTAGTACACCGGAACGATTTAGTACAGGAGATCCAATGATTATGTCTGATTGATCATACATTTTATGAATATAAATAAGCATAAAGGTTGAAAATAATGTATTCATAGATATTCTATGTTTTTGTATAAAAGACTGTAGAGCAACCGATTTTTCTTTTTCAATTAAAAATATCTTTCGTTTCCCTTCTAGAGAATGAGATGTTTTTGATAAAAAGAAATCTGGCAGATTCATAAATTTCTCATTCCAATAATTCTTATTTTTTACGTATCGAGGGGATTCCAGATATTTCTCCTCTGCTTGTAAATAAGACAGATAAGTAGATTCAACCGTATCATTTATATGCTCATCATTCTTTAACTTAGAGTAAAAATCGATAATTTGACTCGTCATAAGTTGGATTGTCCAACCATCAGCTATAATATGATGAAACTTAACAAAATAGGAGCTTTCTACATCACTTATTTTCAAGAGCACAAATTCAAACAGAGGGCCTCCTTCAAGTGGAATTTGTTTTTGAAATTCATCCTGGGCCCATTTTCTAGCTTCTAAACTTGGATTATGATGATTAGAAAAATCAATTAAACGTATTGGTGTAGGTTCAAATGGTGATATATATTGGTGGGGTTCTCTATGTTGTTGAAAAATTCGTAGACGTAAACCATCATTTTTCTTAATGAATAATTGAATTGCTTTTTCTAAAATTGTAAAATTAATTTCCCCATTAATAAGAACCATCCCTCCGATGTTATACATAGATGTGTTTGGATAAATTTGTTCATTATACCAAACTCTTTTTTGTGGATGCGTAAGAGAATGCTTTACAATTGTTTGTTGCATATTTCCACTTCCCCTCTATCCACATCCGTTGGTGTTTCCGGAAATTGTATATTAATATAGTGAGGATAAGGATTTATATTCTCAAGATTATGTTCTAAAATTAATATTCCATTTTCGTTGCTAGTTTCCTTAAATCCAGCTAATCGGTACGTAACAAACATCATACGGTTACGGTCAGTCTGTCGAAACTCAGCCAAAAAGCGTTTACCTGCCTGTTTTGTCCTTTCCATTAGATATGTGAGGAGTATAGTACCAACGCCACGGGACATTACACGACAAGACATGAGAAGAAGTTTTAGGCAGTCGGCTTCCTCAGTCCTTTTTACAAGTGTTAAACCAATCTTCCCATAGGAGCCATATTTGTCTGATAACTCACAAACTAATAATAAATAATCTGGATGATTACGATAATAGTTTAATTCATCATAATCATAGGTAATACCAGTCGAATTTAATTGATTCGTACGTACTGTTAACTCCTCTGCACGCTGCAAATCTTCCTCACGAGCCTCACTAATCACAAAATTCATCCCAAGTGAAGCTAAAAATTCTTCTTTTGGGCCTTCATATTCTTCTTCATCCTTCGTTCTCTTAAGATTTTCTAAATACATCAGTCTTCGACGACGTGAATCTTCTGTAATTCTTTTTGGTTGTAGTCGTGGCAAGTCTAATAACGACTTATATTCATTTACATGTATACACAGAATATCATTATGAACACTCTGTACTTCTTCTAATTCAAAAGGTTGGTCATCAATGAACGCAAAAGTATCAATACCTATGTTTAAATTTTTTCTAATTTTCTCAATGGAACTAGATTTAGAGTTCCAATGAATCTCCGGATATAAAAAATACTCTTCTATTCCAAATTCCCGTAATTTAGCTATTGCATCTTCGTAGTTATTTTTACTAGCAACTGATTGCAGTATTCCACGTCGATCTAATTCACATATAATTTCATAAATTCCAGGTTTTAAAGTAACTGTACCACTCTCTAATAAAACACCATCCCAAATTGTACAATCTAAGTCCCAAACAACACATTTAATTTCCTTACTCATGATAATGCCTCCTTTGTTTTATTCATTTTCACAGTTCCCATCTCCATCACTATAAGCTTATCTGCCAAATGAAAATATTGATCGTCGTGAGTAATAGCAATAATACATTTACCCTTCGCTCGCATTTGAGGTAACAATTCTTCATAAAAGAAGCGTCTATAACCAGGATCTTGATCCGCTGCCCATTCATCAAATAAAAGTATAGGTCGATCTTCCAAATACGTAACCAGCAATGCCAACCTTTTCTTTTGTCCAGTTGATAGTTGCGTAGTAGTAAAGCGCCCATTCTCAATGCCAACCTTGTCACTCAGTTGGAGAAGTTCTAAATAATGATCGATTTCTGCTTTCATTCCTTCTGTATTAATTCCATATAGCCTATCAAAAACATGAAAATCACTCAGGATAGCTGAATAGTATTGATTCAATTCCTCTGGAGCTATTTCTTTTCCATTTAATAAAATGTTACCTTCATTAGGTTCATATAACCCAGTAATCAGTTTTGATAAAGTAGATTTTCCACTCCCATTACCACCAGCAATAAAGACTATTTCTCCAGAATTAAACTCCATGTCTATTGGACCAATACCAAAACCAGTAAAATCTCCATCTTTATTCTTATACTTATAACTTACATTTTGTAGCTGCAAACAAATTGGCACATCTAAGTACTCTTTTGTTGTCGCGATTTGCTCATTTGCCTTTATATGATCTACACTCTTCACCATTTGTTGAATACGTTGCCAAGAAATACGTACATTTACGAGCTGAGGGATACCGCCCAGTATTTCATTAACTGGACCTGTCATATACAGAAAAACAATTACATAGTTACTTATCGTCTCTTTTGGCATATTAACAAAAATTTCTGGAAATACGAAAACTACAATACCAATAACAAAAATGAATAATAGTTCTCCCAGAACAAACACATTTGCAAATTTAATATCTCCTATCGTTCGTTTAACACGATAGTTATTACAGCTTTCATTCATAACTTCTCGGAAATCGTTTCGTTTTCCAGTATGAAGCCTAAGCTCTTTGAAACCATGCCTTAGATCACCAATCAAACGAAAATATACATTCTGAATATCTCTTGTTTCATTCCAAACTTTATCTGCTTGTCGTCCGATCAGAGAATATACCCCTGCAGTAATAAAGATGATACACAAGGATAGTAAAAAGGCATACATATTCATTACACCAAGATAGAGAAAACAAAACAGTAACGTTAATAAACTTGTTCCAGCAGTAACTAATAGATTGAGAGAACGAGAGATAACTTCCGTATCGTTATTTAATGTCGCCTCTATTCGGCCCTTCTCAATCAACTCCAATTTATAATAAGGAGTCTGTAACAACTTATCTGTTAATTCCATCCTTTTTTCATAAACTAGCTCGTTTGTATACGATACAATACTAGTTCTAATAATACGTTGTGAAAAGACATACATAACAATTCCAAGTACAAAGTAAAACAACAAGCCATTTTCCAAATTATTTGATCTAACAAACGTTTCATTAATCACAAAAATGAGAAAGGCATTACCAAATCCTGATATTAATCCCAAAACAATTAAAGTCAAAAGCGACTTTCCCTTTTGTCTTGGAAAACAAAGATTTAAGAATGTATGGATAACATAGGCCAAACCCACCCCAGCAATTGCATATATTGCAAGTACAACAGTTGAAGGAGCCCAAACTTTTATAAATGCCCACGGAAGCCCTCCAAACAAGAGATTTGGTAGTTGATAGAGTGCATAAATCATTAGCCCATATATCGCAACAACTAATACCATATGTAACAATGTTTTTCCCGTTGGTAATATAAACTTTCTTTTTCTAAAAATAATCTCCCTGATTAAATGAAATAACATGACCAATAACGTTAGTAAACACAAAGATGAGATCACAAATAAGGCTGTTCCTATTTGATCCGTTTTCTTATATTCATCATAGAGTAACGGTTTAACTTCTTTATCTATCATCATATTTAAAAGACTGCTACCGATATAGTAAGTGTAATTACTATTCAGATTAGCTAATACTACGACCCCTATCTGTTCCTCATCACGGAAACCAATATACGATGAATAATTTGGGTTACTTCCACCATGTGAAATTTCCCCTCCACCACTTTGATAGACCTCCCATCCAGCTGCATATGAAGCTCCATTGCTATCTGGGGCAACCTTTCTATTCGCTTTATGAGAATCGTTAATCAATTCCTCCGGAAACATCCTAGGCTTTTCAACCCCAAGCTGTAATTTTAACCATCTTTCCATATCATTTATATTTGAAATAAAATATCCAGCCGGTGTATTCCCCCTATAATTAGGAGCGTCATAGGGTAATGATTGTAAGAAATTACGCTTGTAACCTTGGGCCATGTTATCTAATGGGGCCATCTCACGTCCAGCGTATGTACTCAATAAATCCAACTTTGATAGCACATGATCTTGAACATAT
Source organism: Bacillus sp. 22475 (assembly GCF_052044835.1). NCBI lineage: Bacteria > Bacillati > Bacillota > Bacilli > Caryophanales > Bacillaceae > Bacillus > Bacillus sp. 22475. Next base: position 28,851 of record NZ_JBQENW010000012.1, read on the forward strand.
CTTTCAAATGATTGATTAGTTGCCTTCTCGATTACTAAGCCTAATAGATCGTAGTTAACCGTAGAATATTCAAAACTGCTACCCGGCTCTCGGTTTAGTCCTATTGGCATAACATTCCTAATCGTTTTCTCAATAGAATCTTTGCCATTGGTTATAGGAATATATCCAATGGCCTTTTCCGGTATTCCACTAGTATGGTGTAATAAGTCATAAAGTGTAATTTCATAAGGTTTGCCTTTATACTCCATTTCAAACCATGAAACATATTTAGTTAAAGAATCACTAAGTTTAATTTTCCCTTCTTTTTCTAGCTGCAATACAGCTAATGCCGTAAAAGCTTTTGAAGTAGAACCTAGCTCAAAAAGCGTCTCATTCGTAACTTGACGTTTATTGTCTATATCGGCATAACCATAATTCTTCTTATAAATCGTTTCGTTTCCTTTTACAATTACTACTGAAAGTCCAGGAATACCCGCTTGAGATATTTGTTCTTCTATATGCTTCTGTATTTTCTTCTCATTAAACTGTACCGTTTCCTGCGCTTCCACCTGTCGATAAGGGAGTACTATTAAAGTCATTAAAATGATAAACTTCAACCATATGTTTAACTTCATATTTTTAGCCCTCTTTTAGTTAACTTGGATTAACTTTTCAATTTTCTTTTTAAATGGTTGCACAACATTTTGACCAATACGTTCAATTTCATGCTCACTAATCTGAGAAGTAATAAGAAAATAATTTGCCCCTATTTCCCAAAAATCAGTTAACGTCGAGATGACTTCCTCATAGCTACCAACTATAGAAATTGAATTAGATGGGTTAACTAAACTTAGACCTCCCCAAAGATGATCATCTATCCACATACTATCTTTTGTAATTAAATCTTTGTATCGGCGAAGTCCAACAGAATCTGCATTATCTAAAAATAGCTTAGTCATCCTCTTTAAGGCTGCTGGTGTTCTCTCAAGTAATTCATATGCTTCTTTATATGCTTCTTCCGAAGTCTCACGAGCAATGATGTCTACTAAAATAGCACCTGGAATTTTCTCGCGCCCATATTGCTTAGCGTAATTATTAACTGTTTGATAGTGTTCTCTAAGACTTTTGCGGTCTGTTGCATAAAGTATATAAGCATCACCATACTCTGCAGCTACTCTCATTGCCTCCTCGGAGGACCCCGCTACAAAGTAGCGGGCACTTCGAGAGAGATCTTCCTTTGGATAAATATCACTATTTTCTACTTGATAAAACTCACCTTTATAGCTAGTTACTCCTCGTCTTAATTGTTGTAACAGCTCAATATATTCTTTTGTCCTAGCATATCGAACATGGTGCGGTTCTGGTAATCCATCACGCGCAAGGACAAGCGAGGCACTTCCAGTTACAATGTTAATATCTGCACGATTACCAATTAAACTATTTAAAGTATTCAATGCTTTTGCTGTTACGGTAGGAAGCATCTGGTTTGTATTTTGCGCAACCAAAATCTTTACAAACTCCGTATTCATTCCAATCATAGACGCTGCTATCATTGGATCAACAGATGTTGGTGCAATGGAAACCAATACCGAGTCAAAGTTATTCTTCTCAGCTCTTTTAGCTTGATTAACATATTCCTCTAGAAGTTCTTTTGTTTGTGGTGTTGGAATAACAGGTAATCCCCAGCAAAACTCAACTTTTGACGGAACTACTTCTTTATTAATCATGTTGTTCCCCTCCCTTTACTACTTTCTACTTTTTAAAGCAGATAATGTATTTTTCATAACCGATTTCGCTTTCAATAACTCTTTTTTATTTGTTAAATTGTTATTTACTTCTTGATTACTTAAATATTTAGCAAGAGATTTAATTGACGTATGCTCATAAAGAACAACTATAGGTAAGTCTCGTTTAAAGGCCTCTTTTAATTTCACATTAATACGAACAAGATCTAAAGAACTCATTCCTAGATCGAAGAAATTATCGTAAATTCCTATTTCTTCAATTCCAAACATATCTTTTAATAATTCGTATAATTGTTGTTCAATTTCATTAGTTGGTGGTCTATACGTTGTGGAAACATCTGAACGATTCTGCTTTAATCTATTCTTACTTCCTTTTTCCAATAGTTCATTATAATAGTTGGCACCATTTAAAAGTTTCCAATGTAAATCTATTGGAGAAACCACAACTTGTTGTTGATTTCTATTGATAATACTACGGAATACTTTTAAGCCCTCTTCTACAGTTACACCATCATGTAATACACTTTCCATATCCATATTAAATTGCTTCGCCCATATTTCAGCAGACTTAAGTGACATACCCACCTCTTGCCAATCTGGCCAGTTAATAGCTACAGTAAACACTCCATCATGAGCCCGCTTATAAAATGCAAATGCATCTAAAAATTCATTCGCTGCATTATAACCACTCTGACCAAATTTCATATGATACGCCACATTACCAATTGATGAACATAGTACGAAGAAATCAATTGGTTCATCTTTTAATAAAGCATCGAGCACTAGTGTACCTTTAATTTTCGGAGCTAAAATTTTATTATTAGATTCTTTTTCACGATTCATCATAATACCTAGATAATCAGCGACACCTGCTGCATGAATTACGCCATTAATAGAACCAAAACGAGATTTAGCCTTTTCAATTGCCTGTTTCATATCATCTTGATTGGAAACATCAGCACTTAGGATCATGTATTCTGCACCTTGAGACTCCATTGTCAACAAATCAGAAATAACTCGGCTTACACGCTCGTCTTTATTTTCTAGGTACTGTTCCCATTGATTACGAGGTGGGAACTCTGAGCGGCCAATCAATATAAGTTTGACATTTGGTACTCTATTAGCTAAATCTTTTGCAATTTCAAATCCAATTCCACCAAGTCCACCAGTAATTAGATAGACGCCACTCTCTCGTAATCTATCAATTTCTACATCTTCTTCCTCAAAAGGACTTTGAATAATCGTTTGCGCCCATCTATGACGTCCTCGATAAGCTACAACTATATCAGTAGAATCCACAAAACTCTCCATTAAACCCGCTTCTTCAAACATTTGTTGAGAATCTGTATCCATATCAATGGTACGACATTTTATATTTTGAAACTCAAGATTGCATATTTTTGAAAAGCCTAGAATTGTAGCTTGCTCTGGCTTTAAGTTCAGCTCTGTACCTGTAACTTCAAACATACGGTCAGTAAAAATGTTTAACTGTAATGCTCCCTCATAATTAATTTTCCCAATTGCTTGTGCAATATAAAGTAACGAATAATATCCTTCATCCATTGATCGTTCAATTCTCTCTTGATCGAGAATAACCTCATTAACTGGATTAAAGCTCCAAGCATGTATAATCTTATTTGGTAATAAATCTTTTTGTTCTAATTCTGAAAATAGCATTTCATAATGCATTTTTTGAGATGGACATATCGTATATAAACCGTCGGATTTTTCAGAGAAAATACCACCTGTTTTAACTTCAATTACATCATGACCTTCTCTTTTTAATTTTTCTATCAGTCGATTGAATCGATTTAGATGATCATTGAAAATAAGCCATTTATATTTTTGTTCTTTCTTTATTTGTATAGATTTTAATGTTTTGCGTTCCCAAGAAGGCAAATAAAACCAGTCTTTAATATTAGCCTGTTTATTATGGCCTCTTGTTTCCTGAGTTAAACTCTGAGATTGAGTATTAAAAAATGGATCAGCTTTAAATCGTTTTTTCATGAAAGGATACGTTGGTAAATCTAATAACCTTTTATTCTCACTGTTATTAAAAGTATTCCAATTTATAGTTCCACCTTGCATCCATAACCGTCCCATTTGCTTGCATAAATGCTCGAAGTCATTTGATTTATCCAGAGGATGACGTAACATGTTTAAAGCCAATTGATCTTTACTTCTATTTAAATGTTTTAATACAAAAGTTGATAATGCATTACCTGGGCCAATCTCAAGGCAAATTACATTTTTCAAATGAAAAATTTCAGATAATCCCTTTGAAAATTGAACAGTACTTCGTAGATGCTGTGCCCAATAAGAAGGTGATGTGGCTTGATTTACTGTAATCATTTCACCTGTAACATTAGATATATAAGGTATTTTAGGACTTGATAATTTTATATTTCCTACAGCTTGCTCAAATGCATCTAGAACTTCATCCATCATTCGAGAATGGAAAGCATGCGAAGTAAATAGACGCGTTGTCTTTACTCCATGATTTAAAAGTAATTCCTCAATCTTATTGATTGAAAGTACAGTACCAGAAATCACTGAATGTTGAGAGGAATTTACAGCTGCTATATCTACATCATCTGTTATATAGGTTTTTAATTCTTCAACAGATAAATTTACACTTAGCATAGCGCCTTCTGGTACGCTATTCATTAACTTCCCTCTAATCATTACTAGATGTAATGCATCTTCATAAGACATTACTTCTGCTAAACAAGCTGCTACAAACTCACCAATACTATGGCCAAACATGACCCTTGGATAAACTCCCCAATTCATTAGAAGCTTGGCTAATGCATATTCAATAGTGAATAGTAGAGGTTGCGTCATTGAAGTTCTATTTAACTGTTCAGTTGCTTTATCCTCTGTCTCCTTTGTAGGATACAAAATATTTTTCATGTCTATTTCTAACCAATTTGAGAGTAAGGCTAAACCTTGATCAACGTGTTCACGAAATACAGGTTCATTTTCATATAAATCTCTACCCATATTGATATACTGTGATCCTTGACCTGAAAAAAGAAAGGCTAAAGGTCTACTCTCCATTGCGTTTGTTTTCTCTAGTCCCGTATCACCAAGTTTTTCTATGGCATCCTCTATTCCATTAGCAACTACAGCAGTTCTATATGGAAATTCACGACGACCTTTTTGTAATGTATAAGCTGTATCAGATAGTGATATCTCTGGATTCTCCTTCAAATGCAATAATAGATCGTTAGTAGCTTTATCTAAGGATTCCTCTGTTTTTGCTGAAACAGTTAATAAGTTCCAAGATTGTTTTTCAAAATTCTTAGCATTGTCAGGAACAGACTCTAACACTATATGTGCATTAGTTCCACCCATCCCAAACGAACTAACACCCGCTCTTCTTACCTCTTCTTTCCATGGGATAAGTTCCGTATTTACACGAAACGGATTTTTTCCAAAATCAATGCTAGGGTTTGGGTTATTATAATGAAGGCTCGGCGGAATTTTCTTGTTTTTCAAAGCTAAGACCGTCTTTATAAATCCTCCAACTCCTGCTGCTGCATCTAAATGTCCAATGTTCGTCTTCACTGATCCAATTAAAACTCTACCTGGTTCTTGCTTACCAAAAGCTAACTTCAATGCTTCTACTTCTATAGGATCACCTAGTTGCGTACCAGTACCATGAGTTTCTATATATGAGATTTCTTCAGGCTTAACGCCAGCTATTTCATGAGCCGATTTTATAACAGCAGCTTGTCCATCAACCCCTGGCGCTGTAAATCCAGCCTTATTGGACCCATCATTGTTTACTGCAGCCCCCTTAATAACTCCATGTATTAAATTCCCATCTCGAAGAGCGTCCTCTAACCTTTTCAGTACTACAATACCAGCACCATTTCCACCCACTGTTCCTTGAGCATCCTTATCAAAAGCTCGACAATGACCATCTGGTGAGAAAATCATACCATCTTCATATAAATATCCTGTTTTTGTTGGATAAGTTATACTTACTCCCCCGGCCAAGGCTATGTCGCATCGTCCATCGATAAGATCTGCCCATGCGTTTTGAATAGCAACTAAGGAGGTAGAACAAGCTGTTTGTACTGTAATCGCTGGTCCTTTTAGATTTAATTTATAAGCCAATCGAGTAGCAAAGAAATCTTTTTCGTTTAACAACATTGCTTGGAAATCTTCTAATGTATTAGAAGATTCACTAGCAATAGAACGAAGCCAGTGGAAATTTGGTGATCCTCCAACATAAACTCCTGTATTCATATGAGAAGAATTAACCTCACCTGCTTGTTCTAGTGCTTCCCATGCGCATTCATGAAGTATACGCAGTTGTGGATCCATCATTTCAGCTTCTTTTAGACTGTAATCAAAAAATTCATTATCAAATGCATCTACATCTTCTAAATACCCTTTAGATTTTATATAATTAGGCTTTTGAATCACTTCTTTTGGTATGCCCATCTCACTAAGCTCTTCATCTGTAAATGTTCGAATGGATTCTATCCCTTGTTCTAAATTTGACCAGAATTGCTTAAGATTAGAAGCACCTGGCATACGAACCGCCATACCAACCACTGCTACATCATTTTTATTCATAGATAAAAGATTTTCTTTCTTAACTTCTTCAGGTTGGCGGTCCATATCATTATCACTTCTAAAGTAGGAAGCTTGATCATGAACCGTTGGGTATCGGAATAACATAGGCATTGTAAGTTCTTTTTCAAACTTGCTTCGTAAACGAGAGAACAATCGAACCATTTTTAAGGAGTTCCCTCCAACATCAAAGAAATTATCATACAATCCTACTTTTTCTAACCCCAAAACTTCCTTCCAAACATCAGCTACTGTTGTTTCAAGCTCATCTAGCAAATCATTTGGTTGTACTAACTTAGTAGGCTTAGGTAAAGCACGACGATTAACTTTTCCATTCGTAGTTAATGGCATTTCACTTAAAAGCACAAAATACATAGGTATCATATACGAAGGTATTTTGTCAGTAAGATAATAACGTAATTCATTTTGAGATATATCTTGATCAGTTAGTATATAAGCACACAGTTCTTGCTCCTCTCCAAAAGCAATAGATAAAACTACCGCTTCCTTCACATCCGCATGCTGTTGTAAATGATGTTCTATTTCTCCTGTTTCGATTCGATAACCACGTATCTTCACTTGATGATCACTACGACCTATATACTCCATCTCACCATTTTCAAGAATACGAACTAAATCTCCTGATCTATATAATCTTTCACTTGGATTATAAGGATTCTGTATAAAACGTTCACTGTTTAGTTCAGGACGCTTTAGATATCCCCGCGCAACTCCATGTCCTCCAACATAAAGTTCCCCTTGCATTCCCTTAGGTGTAGGATTCATATGTTTGTCAAATACATAGCACGAATACGTAGGAAGAGGCACGCCTATAGCACTAAGATTACTGTGCATTTCTTTTTCTCCAATTTCCTTATAAGTAACATGTACTGTCGTCTCAGTTATTCCATACATATTTACTATGACCGTATTAGGTGAACGCTTAAACCAACTTTGCAGTAAACTTGGCTTCAACATTTCCCCTCCAAATGTAATTAACCTAATTTTAAAAGCAAGTTTAGGCATCTCTTCAACTACTTGTTGAAAAACATAGAATGCAGATGGAGTTTGATTCAATACCGTTACTCCCTCATCTGCAATCAACTGAGCAAGTTTATACGTATCACGGATTGTTTCTTTTGTTGCAAGGACAAGACGTCCACCATAAGTAAGTGATCCAAATATCTCCCAAACTGACATATCAAAACAGAAAGAATGAAATAGTAACCACACATCATTACTAGAGAATTTAAAACTATTTGGTTGATGCATGACAAGTTGTATTACATTACTATGTTCAATCATAACCCCTTTAGGACGTCCTGTTGTTCCAGAAGTATAAATGACATATGCTAAATTATTTGGGGCAACATCTACTCTCTCGAAATCTTGCATCAATGTCTTATTAAGTTCTTCAATAAAAAGTATTGTGCTATCAAATTTAACTTTATCTTCAAATAAATTTGAGGTTATTATTACATTTGACCCACTATCTTGAAGAATAAAATCAATTCGTTCCTGCGGATAATCAGGATCAATTGGAACATAAGCCCCACCTGCTTTTAAAATACCAAGTAGAGAGATAATCATATTAAATGAGTAATCCAACATTACAGCTACTGGAGAATCTAAAGTTACACCTTCTTTTAGAAGAGCAAATGCTACTTTATCCGCACGCTCATTCAACTCTCCATAAGTCATCTCACTATTCTCAAATGTAAGTGCCACTCTCTCAGGATGCTTTTCAGCTTGCATCTCAATTAATTGATGAAGTGTTGTGTGTGGGAATGTAGCACTTTGATTTTGACCACCTTGAAGCAAAAACTTTTCTTCTGCCTCATCTAACATCTTAAGAGTTTGTAATGGTTGTCCTTCATCTAAAAGCATTGAATCTAATAGTTGTATAAAATGGTTAGTTATACTGGTAATAATGGATTCATCAAATAGATCTTCAGGCCACAGCATTGCAAGTTTAATAGAATCGAAACACTCTATTGAGACGGTTAAATCATAGTTGGTCATTTCATTTACTTCATAACCTGAAATTCTTACACTTTCATCAATTTCTTTCAGCTTTTCTATATCAAGAGGATAATTCTCAACTACCATAATAGTGTCAAATGACACGTTTAAATCAACAATTGGAGTCGTTTCATATTCAGTTCTTCTTTGGACATCACTTTGAATTCTTTGTAAAAGATCTGAAACAGTCATTCTCCCATCAGCACTTACACGAAGTGGTGGTGTATTTATAAATAAACCTACCATTTCACTCAGACCGTGCATTGGAATTGAACGCCCGGATACTGTTGTACCGAATATTACGTCCTCTGAATTTTTGTACCTTTGTAATAATAGACCCCAGGCTGTATAGAATAATGTAGCCAATGTTACACCTTGATTACTTGCAAAACTTCGAAATCTATCACTTCGCTCTTTATCTATCTCTTTTACATATGTTTTTGCTTTTTTTAGTTGATTAGAATTTTTATTGGATAAATTTATTTGTTCAGTTAATTCATTTAAATATTGTTCCCAAAAAAGCTTTTGTTTTGATTTATCTTGTTTTTGTTGCCATAGTATATATTCTTTAAATTTCTTTTTATTTATAGATGATGGTACATCTCCCTTTATTAACTCTCGATATACCTTAATAAACTCTTGTAAAATAATACTATTACTCCAACCATCAAACAAAATATGATGATGACGTAAAACCATTTCATATTCGCCTTCGTTCAAGTGGCACAGTTCGATAGAAAAGGGAACTGTTTGTAAATCAAAGCTTTCTGTATCATTAGAGACTTTACCATCACTATATATAATGTTCGGAGTATGCTCTTTTAGTATAAGTTGTACAGGTTGTTTAACTTTTTCCCATCGAAAAATTGTACGCAGCATTTCATTTTCCCGCGTTACATAATTCCACGCCTCTTCAAACTTTGGAATATTAATTTTTCCAGTTAAGCAAAGTCGAAGTTCTTCATGATATAGCTTTCCTTCGGGTTCTTTCAAATAATGATAAAGAATACCTTCCTGCACTGGTGTAAGGGCGATTACATCTTCAATATCTTCTTTATGAATCTTTACTGCTTTCCTCATTAACAGAACCTCCTACAAGTGTGGTATGGTGTGAATATTTATCGGAACCTAATAAGGCAAGTGCTTTTCTATCTATCTTTCCGCTATCCGTTAATGGCATTTCATTTACACGTACAAAACTGTTAGGTATCATATAATCTGGTAAAAATAAGCGAAGATATTTTTTTAACCTCTCTAACTCCATAGCATTTTCTGACTCATAGAAAGCTATTAACTTAACTACCATCTCAGATTCTTGTCTTACAATTACCGCACATTGTAAAACTCCTTCACAAGACATTAAACACGATTCTATTTCCCCTAACTCAATACGAAGCCCATTAACTTTAACTTGAAAATCAATTCTTCCATGAAACTCAATATTCCCATCCGATCTTATTAAAGCTAAGTCACCGGTTTTATATATACGGGTATCAAGGGAATATTGTACAAACTTTTCTGCCGTTAATTGCGGCCTATTTACATATCCACGTGCTAATCCTATACCTGAGATACATAATTCTCCTATATGGCCTTCCGGAAGTTTATTACCATATTTATCAACAACAAACATCTCAATATTCCTAATTGGTCGCCCTATTGGAACGCTCCCTTCTGTAATCTCATGTGTCGGACAATCATAAGCAGTCACATCAATGGTTGCTTCAGTAGGTCCGTACAGATTAGTAAGAAGTGTACCATTAGAGAAATTTAGTAGCTTGTTAAAACGGTTTACATGTTGAGACAGTAGTGCCTCACCACTAACAAATACTTGTTTCAACGATTTTATTCGGTTAGTTTCACCTGTCACATCAAGATAGTGTAAAAATGCACTTAACATAGATGGTACAAAATGCATAATTGTCACGTCATTACTTTCAGTTGTCTCAATAATAGCCTGTGGAAACTTCTCCATCCCCGGCGCAAGAATACATACTTTGGCTCCAACTATGGCCCACCAGAACATCTCCCATACGGATACATCAAATGTATAAGGGGTCTTTTGTAATATAGTATCCTTTGAACTAATTGGATAAGCCTCTTGCATCCACTCAATTCGATTTACTAAGGCCAAATGCTCAATCATAACACCCTTAGGTTTCCCGGTTGAACCGGAAGTGTATATTACGTACACAAGATCAGAGGGTTTGTTAATACACTCTAGATTTTCACCCTTTCCTTCATAGGAAATCGAATCTAAAGCCAACATATCAACTTTCAAACTATCTTGAAAACGATGTAGGATTTGCTTTTGCGTAAGTATTAATTTAGCACCGCTATCTTCTATAATGAATTGTAATCGTGATGATGGATGATTCGGGGAAAGCGGAAGATATGCTCCGCCCGCTTTCAATATCCCGAAAATTCCGACAACCATTTCAATAGATCGCTCTACCATAATACCTACAACTGTATCTGGACCAACTCCACCTTCACGTAAAAGACGAGCTAATTGGTTACTTTTTTCATTTAATTCCTTATAGGTTAATGTTTCTTTTTTAAAGATAACAGCAACCTCATCTGGCGTACGGACTACTTGTTCTTCAAACAGCTTTTGTATACATGTACTCATCCGGGTTGTATCACTCCTTTAGTTACAGGTATTTTTTCAATGGCACGTTTCGCTTTTTTAGCAAATCCCTTACCAAGTAATAGCTGATGAATCTGATTACTCCCTTCAACGATCTCCATTGTTTTAGAATCTCTAAAGCACCTTGATATTGAATAATTATCATTACAACCAAGTGCTCCCATAATCTGTACAGCATTCGTTGAATGCCTTGTACCTGAGCGCGATGCAAAATATTTTGCAATCATAATCTTTTCAGTAGCATCAGCTCGATGTTCATTTTTGGCCTTACAAGCTTCTAAACTAAGGAGTATAGAAGCTTCTAAATCTACTCCCATATCCGTAACCATATGTGAAATCATGCCATGATCAATTAGAGAGTTACCAAATGCGCTTCTATGTAATACATGATTCCCACAGATTTCTAAACAAGTACGTAATACACCAAGAGCAGCAAAGGCAATTGAAATACGCCCAAATTCTAAAGCATACGGTGCAAGGTAAGTAAAAGCAAATCCTGGTCTACCAATGATATTTTCTAAAGGTATTTCTACATTATTGAATTCAATTTCTGCCAAATATGCAGCTTTAAATCCAAGCATGTCTCTTATATGAGTAACATTTACACCCATACTATCTTTTGGTACTAAACAGGCAATTGGTTGTTCACCATTAAGCTTTCCAAATACCAAAAACACATCAGCAGCTGCACCAAAAGTGATCCACTTCTTCACTCCATTAAGTATTAATTTATCCCCGTGTTGATCAAAGTTCGTTTTAATCATATTTAAATCTGATCCTGCTCCAGGTTCAGTAAGAGCTAATGCAGCTATTTGATTACCAGATGCAAGTAATGGTAACCACTGATTTTTTTGATTTTCTGTTCCCCATTTTAAAATCGTTTCTGTTACCATCGTATGGACATTAAATAATCCCGAAAGAGAGACACTACCTCTTGCTATTGCTTCAGTAAATAACCCATACGTTACATAATCCCATTCTAATCCACCATACTCCGCTGGAAGTGTTCCACCTAAATAACCATTTTTAGCACAAGTCTTTATTATATCTGATGGAATGCCCTGTTCAATCTCCCAACTATTAGCGTGAGGTTCTATATTTTTACAAACAAAATCCAAAAAATTCTGATACATTTTATATTGAGATGGCTCTAAGTATTGTTTCATGTCCATTACCGAACCATTTGCTTATTTCTTATAAAATTACCAATAGAATTTACAGACTTATAGTTATCCATATCTAAGTCATCCATAGTTACCTTTATGGCAAATTCTTTTTCAAGAAAAGTCATCAATTGGATTGCAAATAAAGAATTAACTAGTCCTTCTTCAAAAATCTCAGTATCATCATTAAATTCAATACCTACATGCTCTTGAATATACATATGAATAATTTGTTCTAGATTTTTATCTTGCATTTTATACACCCCTATTTGTAATTTTTAATTTTAATAAGCGTAAAAACCTTTACCACTCTTTCTACCACATTCACCTGCATCCACCATCTTTTTAAGTAATGGACAACATCTAAACTTTGGATCTTGATATTCCTCATAAAGTACATTTAATGAATGTAATACTGTATCTAACCCAATTAAATCTGCTGTTTCTAATGGACCCATTGTGTGTCCAAAGCATTTTTTAAATATATCGTCTACCTGTTTAGGTGTTGCTACACCATCCATTACAACCCAAGCTGATTCATTCATGAATAAGTGGGAGATACGGTTAGAAACAAAACCAGTCTGATCATTAACAACAATTGCATCTTTATCTAATTGTTTTAGGAAAGCTTGAGCCTTCGTGACCGTTTCATCTGAAGTTAAATATCCTCTAATAACTTCTATAGATGGTTTCATATATACCGGGTTCATAAAATGCATTCCTATTATTTTATCTGGACGCTTTGTTACTCCTCCTACTTTTGTTATTGAGATACAAGATGTATTGACTCCAAAAATTGTATCCTTTTTACATATCTCATCTAATCTTCTATAGATCGGCTCTTTAATTTGCCAGTTTTCTGGAACATTCTCTACTATATAATCACATTCAGCCACTTCATCAAGATTAGTAGAGCTACTTATTAACGAAAGTACTTCTTCCTTATGCATTCTAGGAAATGCTTTATTAATCAGAGGAGCAAAGCGAACTGTCTCTAATATTTTCTCTTCCGCTTTTTCTAACTGCTCTTCTGTAACATCAATTAATACCGTTTCTAGACCATGCAGCACTAAATCTACTGCCATGCCGATCCCCATTGTTCCAGCACCTACAATACCAATTTTCTTGAACATTTATCCATCATCGCTCCCTTAATATATTTATATTTTATATCTAAAAACTTTTACATTGAAGAACTCTTTGCAGGTAACGTTTTTGTTCTCTCTCTTTAATCTGTTTTTCAGTAAGTGCTGTTTTCATCATTTGGATTGCTTCTTCTACATCACTTTTCTCCACTGAATACCCCAAATTAATTTTTTCTTCGAATTGACTTTGGACCTTTTGAAATGGGCGTACTACCTTTTTCTGATACTCACTTAAATCTGTATTATAATTTTTTGTACTTACAACTACAGTTAAACACCCTGATATTACTTCTTCATAATCAGATTCTTGTAATGTAAAAGAATTTTTTGTATTTAGGATATCTTTCTCCCTTTCATAATTACATGTCGATATAGCAGGGTTAATAGCTTGCAGGAGATACTTCAAGACTTCCTTTGGTCCCATTTCAATAGCTTTCATAGACCCTTGATTCATTAGATAGTGAATCATGTCCAACCATTTCACAGGCTTTATTAATTGTAAGTAAAGGTTTTCTCTTATATTTTCTACACCTTTATACATTGAACTATCATGATTCGCTATGACAGGTACTAATGGCTGTTTCATATCTATATTTTCTAGTACACTCTTATATTTTTCAGCAGCAGGTTGCATCATAGGAGAATGAAATGGTCCACTTAATTTAAGGGGGATTGCAATTCCCCCATGCTCTACTACCATTTCACAAGCTAATTGAACCGCAGAGTTTGTACCAGAAATTGATGTTTTATTTGGAGTGTCATAAGCCGATATATATACTTCCTGTCCCTTGGTTAACAATTCTGAACAAATACCTTCAACAATTTCTGGAGTAAGATTGTTAACCCATGCCATAGTTCCATCTATAGTCAATGCATAGCTACTCAAAATCGTACTACGTTCTTGTACTAATTTTAATGTATCTGAAAATGCAATTGCTCCAGAAGCACATAGAGCTGTATATTCTCCCAAAGAATATCCAATCATTGCCTCTGGTTTATTGCCTATTTCCTGTTCAAAAACTCGAAAAGCTGCCATGCTAGTTGTTACTAAAGCAGTCTGTGAATTTTGTAACTTTTCAAGGTCAGCTTTGTATATCTTCTCCATACAAAGGGAATCCATGTCTATTTTTAGAGTGTCACTTGCTTCTTCAAATATCTCACGTGCTACAGGGAAGTTTTCATAAAGGTACTTACCCATTCCAGAATAATGGGATCCTACGCCAGGAAACATAAATACAATATTCATCTTTTTATCTCCCTTATTTTCATCTTAAGCTATCTTCAACTCTATCTAATAAAGCTCGTCCCTCTTCAGTTTTTCTTAAATTCACTAAATCGACTACATAGCGAATATCTGATACATCATTCCATCCTAGATCTAGTGCAAGATTCATATGCTTTAACGAAAGATCGATTCTATCAATTAATGAATAACCACATGAAAGTAAAAAGTGATGCCATGCATTTAAATCTCCTAAAGTACGAGCTTTTTGTACAAACTCACTAGCTTTATTAAAATTTGAATAGTATCTTAATTGATGGTACGCGGTAAAAACATAATTATCTAATTCGTTATAAGGAAACACATAAGCTGTATAGGTTTGAAGATTTGTGAATCCAACTTTTCCCGCTAGTTTAATAGATGGAATACGAAAATCCTCTGTCTTCCAATGTGGTGTTCTTCCTTGTTTTAAACAGTCATCCAAGAATGCTCTTGCAGCCAACCAAGCATACCCTTTACCTCGCTGGAATAAATCATAAGTATTAATTCCAATTTCCACATCAGTATCTGTTGCAAAAACCGATAAGCAACTAGTTACAACTTGTTCATGTACCATTACTACATAACCAAATCCATTTTGGATGAAATCCTGAGTTGACTCCCAAAAATCAACAATATCATCCCGTACCATTGCGAACTTTTTATCTGATAGCATGTCGATTGTAATACGTTCCACCGTTACCTCTTCAGGCATATTAGGTTTAGATAACTTATTATAAGACTCCAGATCAAAAGTAAATGTTACTCGAGTGTAAGGTTTAGGAATAAACATTTGCAATTGTTCCTCGACAACCTGTTTCCATTTTGATTCGGGTAATAATTCAACCTGGAAAAAGTCATCTCCTATCTGCTCAGCCTCAGGTGCAATTACTTCTTTAATAAAAGTTGGTAGACTTGAAACAAAATTACTTGTAGGATCACCTAATAAATAAAAAATTTCTTGTTCTGCCCATACAAGTGCACATCTAGGGTTATTAGGATTATCCACATAAATATGTCCCTTATTGTAACCATGAGCTATACCGTTAAGTATTGGATGGTTCTTATAATCAACGAGAAGTGGAGCTATTTGTTTGAATTCATCCTTTTCTTTTACCAATTCATAAATCATATTCTTAAAAGTCCTCCCTTTTGAGAACAAGTGTGAAGTGCATGCTGCGCAATAATTGGCTGAAGTACCTGCGAGGTACCTTCAATAATTTCTAAAACCTTTGCTTCCCTAAATAAACGCTCAACAGGATATTCTCTTGAAAATCCATTTCCACCAAACACTTGGACAGCGTCTGTGGCTACCTTCATAGCCATCTTTGAGGCAAAATATTTTGCAATGGTTGTTTCAATTACAGCATCAGTATGTCTATCCTGACGCTTTTTCCCAGCCTCTTGGCATAACGAACGAGCTGCTTTTATATTTACACTTGCTTCTGCTAAAATTGTTTGAATTGCTTCATATTCACATATATATTTATTCCCTTGTTTTCTTCTTCTTGAATAAGCTACCATTGCTTCTAGTGCTTCTTGAGCAATGGCTACTCCCGCCCAGGCAATACTATATCTACCATGATCAAGAGCTGTGTTAACTACATAACTCCATCCACCCCCAATTGGTCCTAACAAATTTTCAGCTGGTACCTTTACATCTTGCAAATGAATCTCAGCTATATGCGAGGAATTGCTTGCTAACAGTTTACTCATTTTATTTGTAGAAACACCCGTCATTGACCGTTCAACAATAAAAGCGCTAACTTTTCCCTCACTAGACGCAAAAACTAAAAAACAATCCGCAATGTCAGCAAAAGAAATCCATTTTTTGTGCCCATTAAGAATAAAATGATCATCAACTTGTTTATAGGAAGTTCCAACGGCTTTTGCATCAGAACCGACCTCTGGCTCAGTTAGGGCAAATGAAAATAATAGGTTCCCCGTTGCCATCTCAGGTAACCATTTTCTCTTTTGCTCTTCAGTCCCCCACCTTTTAATTGACTCCCCTACTAAAGATACATGAACTGTAAGTAATTCACGAACCGAATTACAAGCTTTACCAATGATTTCAGTAAGACGACCATAATCTAAAGAATCAAGAGAAAGCCCCCCATATTCTTTTGGTATCGTTGCACCCAATACACCATACCTTGAGAGTTCTTGTATCACATCATAGGGAAGCTCTTCATTACTTTCAAACTCACTTGCTCGAGGCCGAAGCTTCTTTTCCGCAAACTCATCAACTACTCCCAGAATCTCTTCTGCATTACTCATACTGTGAAATTCCCATTCTTCTTTTTGTTAATTAGATCAACCATATTATTAATAGTAGAAAAGTTAATAATATCAAGTTCATCATTATCTACTACTATATCAAACTCCGTTTCTATGAAATTTAACATTTGCATAGCAAAGAGCGAATTTACATAGCCTTTTTCAAATATGTTGTCATCATTAGCAACAATAGTTTCCTCTGCATTAAAAATAATAAGATTTTTTTTAATGTATTGACGTATTTTTTCATGATTATCCATGTAATTACTCCTTCTGAGACCTGGGAAATCAATTAACCAATATCCCAATTAAAATCAGTCTCTATTTTTATTTTTTCTTTCTCCTGAGTCGCAGATAAAACAAGTTCTTTTTCCTCACTTGTTAACATTTGAATATCTTTTAGACTAACATTAGGATGAGTTGTTATTTCTTCTAATAGAAGGTTAAATCGCCGTCCAAATTCTACTATTGTTGATTTATCAAATAAAGATGTAGCATATTCAAAAGTGAATTCATATATATCTTTATTTTCTTCAGCAATAAGAGTTAAATCAAACTTACTTGTTAGTGTATCTGTGTTTGTTTCCGTGCTAATTTCTAATCCATCCACAACTGTATGTTTTTCATCCGAATTTTGTAATACAAACATGACATCAAATAAAGCACTTCGGCTTAAGTCTCTAGAAAGATCTAATTTTTCCACTAACTGATCAAATGGATACACCTGATGTTCGAAAGCTTCTAACGTATCGTTTTTCACTTTTTTCAAGTGATTAATAAAAGATTGATCTGGATTTATTTGATAACGTAATGCAATTGTATTTACAAACAGCCCCATTAGAGGTAACAAATCAGCATGCGGCCTACCTGCAACTGGTGATCCTATAATGACATCCTTTTGTTCTCCATGCTTGTACAGAAAAATAGTGAAAGTAGCCATAAGTAACATAAAAGGTGTCGTATCAGTTTCTAGTGCTATTTTTTTTATTTTTTGAGTAATTTCCTTGTTTACTTGGAAATTGTATTGTTCACCCTCAAAACTCTTTACTGGTGGTCGACCTCGATCGTATGGTAATTCAAGAACTGGTATATCCCCTGAGAATAATTCCTCCCAGTATTTCTTATGGATATCAAATTCTTTAGAAGATAATAATTTTTGTTCCCACACAGCATAATCTTTATATTGCAAACGATTTTCCGGCAATGTTTCCCCAGCATATAGGGCCTTAAAATCATGCATAAGGATACTTAAAGACACGCCATCTGTTATGATGTGATGAAGGTCAATTACAAGTAAATAACTATTATCTTTTAGCTCCTTTAGTCCAGCCCGCATTAACGGAACCTTAGAAAGATTAAATGGTTGTAACCATTCTTTATAATCTCCCTTTATCATTTCTAGCTCAAATGTTACCTGTTCTAATACTCTCTGTACTAATTGATCCCCCTGCCACTCAAACTGTGTTCTGAGTATTTCATGGCGTTTAATAAGCTTTTCAAAGACTAATTCTATCCTTTTCCGGTCCACCGTTCCTTTAAGAATAAAACAACTTGGTACATTGTATGTCATCTGTACCCCATCCATCTCTTGTAATAACATCATTCTTTTTTGAGTCGATGAAACCGGGTATACCTCAGATTCCGGTACTATTTCTATCTCTTGCAACCTATTTTCTTTTGAATTTTTAATAAAATGACTTAATGTTATTATTGTTGGATACTCAAAAAGATTTGCTAATGATAATTGCACATTAAATTCTTTCCATATTTTAGCGTTGATTACAGTAGCATGAAGGGAATGACCACCAAGTGCGAAAAAGTTATCTTCCACACCAATACAAGGATTACCTATAACTTCTTTCCATATATCAACTAGCTTTTTCTCCATATCATCGAGTGGTTTTACATAATTAGTAGTCTCCATCGATGGAGAAGAATCTATAATTACATTCTTTGTATTACCTTCTATAACAGAAATAAGAAATGTCATTATTTGTTCAGCTAAATTTTGCTCGTATTCTGCAGCATGGTGAATTTTATCTGAAATATTTACTATTCCTTCTTTAGTTACTGATTTTGTTAAGTGCATTTTTATCAATGATCCACGAATTACTCCCCAATTGGCAGCTGCTGTCTTCATAGATTCAGCGATAGTTTGGAAGTCCGAGTGATAATGCTCACCAAGAAACGAAAGCATTTTGGAAAACTTTACTCGGCCATCTACAACTTGACCCAAATGTGAGAATAACGGAACTTCATTAAAGTCTAAATATCCATCTGTCTCTTTATTCAAATCAAACCTACTTATTAGTTGCGTAGCAAAAAGGTGCATTTGTGAAAAAATATGTTTTTCATCTTTTATATGTTTTATCCAATTTGACAAATCGGTTGTAATCGATTGTATGTCTGGGATCTCATCTTCAGTAACTTTTAAAGTACTTACTTTTTGATAACCCTTATGAAAAAGTTCTATTGAAAGTTGTGCATTTTTAACCATAAAATATGGATCGGTAATAATTAAACAGTCTTCTTCGGGCTCATACCCTACAACAACAAATGAATGAACAATATGATTTTTTAGATAATTTTCATCCCAAGGAAGCCAGTAAGCATTCATGGTTACCACCACGGGAAATCCCGAGTATAACTGTTCTAATATAATTTCAAATCCTTCATCGGATGAATCTGTATCAAATATAGTACTTTTTATACCATGATATTTTTCTAAATCACTTACAAAATAACCAGACTCTGTATATAAACCATCCCCTAGATTTCCATTATCGACAGGAGAAAAACCAAAATCCCATAATCTAGCGTACATTAAATAATGTTTACGCTTAAACCAATTAGCTAACGTAGCAATTACATCATCAATACAATTCTGTTCAGAACTTTTACAAGGCTCAACATCATGTAAGATTGAAGAAGTATAATTTCCCATTTACTCACCTCTATATTTTTACCAACAGGAAAAACTATTGTAATTTGGTTATTTCTCTATACTAAGTTGACAGAGATATGTATATCTTCTTTAAAAAGCTATCAATTATTATTAACGCATTTCATATAAAGAATCTTATTTCTCGAATCACTTTTTTATTTTAATCATTCTATAATAGGGAGGAGGATTCCCTAACTCATAGTCACCAGAATAAACACTAACATTCCAGAAAGCTAAGAGGGAAAGCTCCTTTAATCCCACAGTATAGCAAGTGTAAATTTAAACTCTTAAAAGTCGTGTTTACAATATGAAGTAATACTAATTATTTTTCTTTTCTGCTATATAAGCCGCTAGTTGTTTAATATTTCGCTTTGTATATGCGACTAAGTCATCCGTATTAAGATTCTCGTTTTCTAAAGCAAGATCAAGCTCAATAGCTAGTAGAGAATTTCCTCCTAAGTCAAAGAAATCATCCTCTACACCGACAGCTTCAATCTTCAATATACTTTTCCATATTTCAACCAAACGAGATTCTAACTCATTACTAGGAGACATCATACTCTCCTCCTCATTCTTAGGTAAAGATCTAGGTGAAGGTAAGGAATGTCGATCAACCTTTCCACTTGGTGTTAATGGTATGTTTTCAACTTCAACAAAGAAAGTAGGTATCATATAACTCGGAACTAATTTCGCAAGATGCAATTTCAAATCAGAAATGGATACAAGTGATTTTGCTACGAAATAAGCTACAAGCTTTTTCTGCCCATCTTCATCTTGAATGTCTACTATCACTGCTTCTTTAATTGCATGGTGTGAAGATAAAGCATCTAAAATTTCACCTGGCTCAATTCGATATCCTCTAATTTTTAATTGTTCATCATTTCTACCGAGGAATTCTATATTTCCATCAGGTAACCAGCGTGAAAGATCCCCTGTCCTGTACATTTTCTCCCCTTTTACAAATGGGTCTGATAAAAACTTCTCTTCAGTTAATCTCATTTGATTTACATATCCCCTTGCAAGCCCTTCTCCCGCAATATACAGCTCTCCTACCGCTCCAATAGGCTGAAGTCTCTGTTTTTGATTAAGTATATAAAGCCTTACATTCGGAATAGGCTTTCCAATAGGAATAGTATTATAGTTTTCACTTTCCTGAAGTGAAAAAGTACTTGCGATAACCGTCGCCTCAGTAGGACCATACATATTTTCTATTTGAGTCGATAGTCGATGCTTTTTAAACTTATTAACCACCTCATGTGTCAAAGCTTCACCCGCAAGTAATATATACTTTACTTTATTTAAAACCTGGCTATTTTCATTATTAAGTGTATTTACGAAAGCTCTAAACATAGACGGTACAAAATTTAATAATTTCACATCATATTTATCTATAGTTCTTAAAATTGCTCTTGGGTTTCGATGTTCTCCATTTTCCATTATTACTAATTTACTACCTACTATGGCCCACCCAAACAACTCTAGAACAGATACATCAAATATATAAGGTGTCTTCAGTAAATACGTATCTGATTCATCCATAGGATATAAATGAGACATTGAAAATAAGAAATTCACAATACTACAATGTTCAATCATGACTCCTTTTGGTCTACCTGTAGAACCGGAGGTGTATAAAATATAAGCTAAGTTATTCAGTTTTCCATTAATATCCAGATTGCTTGTATCACCAACGTACAAATTTTCTTGCTTTAAATCAATAATCTCTCCTACAAATGGAATTTCACCTACGTATTTAGATTCTGTAAGTACAAATTGAGGATTACAATCTTCTAAAATATGTTCCATTCGACGCTTTGGATATTCAGGATCAATTGGTACATATGCAGCTCCAGATTTTAGCGCAGCAAATATAGCTATAATCATTTCTACGGATCTTTCAACAACGATACCAATTTTAGTTTCCTGATCTACACCTTTTTGTCTAAGAATACGAGCAAGCTGATTTGCTCGATTATTAATATACGAATAACTGTACGGTATATCATTTGAAATAACTGCGATTTCTTCTGGTTTATTTTCAACCTGATCCTCAAAAAATTGATGAACTAATTTATTCTGAGGAAAATCTAATTTTGTATTATTAAGTTCATTTAACATCCTCATGGATTCACTCTTACTTAAGACATTAACATCTTCAATTTTCGCTCCAGGATTAGCTACCATCCACTCTAGCGTATTTATAAAATGCATCATAAATCGCTCTATAGTTTGCGGATAATATAGTCCTGTCGCGTATTCCAATTCTAATCGTAGACCCTCTTCTTCCGGAAATACTTCTATACTCATATCTACCTTTGAAGCTTGATGCTTAATTTCGTAAGATTTAAATGTAATATCTTTTATTTTTTCTGATGTTCTTCCGATATTCTGCATCACTAACATGACATCAAATACAGGGTTCCGGTTAGTATGATAAGCCATGTCTAACTTATTTACTAACTCATCAAATGGGTATTCTTGATATTGAAATGCTTCTAGCGCATTTTCTTTTACTTCATTTAAGAATTGGATTATCGTCTTTTCCGCTTTAGGATGATTTCTCATAGGTAATGTATTTACAAACATACCTATGATAGGCTCAAGATCATGATGAATTCTTCCCGCAATTGGAGAACCTACTATAATATCTTCCTGTTGCGTATACACATGCAACACTATATTTAGTGACGAAAGAAGTACCATATATAAAGTAGCTTCTCTTTCATCTGCAAAGGACTTTAATTTATTAGAAAGTTCAGGTGTTAGATGGAATACTAATCTATCACCTTCAAAAGTTTGATTTAGCCCACGTGGCTTATCTGTTGGGAACATAAGAATTGGTAACTCACCTTTAAACTTATCTACCCAATACTCTTCAATTTCTTTCAGCCCTTCATCATGTAAACGATTGGTTTGCCAATTGGCATAATCTTTGTATTGTATTTTAATAGGCTCTAAGACTTTGCCTGAATATAAATCTATAAACTCTTTTTCTAACTTCGCTAAAGATACTCCATCTGCTATTATGTGATGAAGATCAAATAGTAACAGATATTGATTGAATTCTAATTTCATTAAACCGACGCGCATAAGTGGAGCCCTATCTAATTGAAAAGGACGAACAAATTCCTGTATTAACTTTTCAATTGTTGATCTATCAGATTTATATAGATGTTCAATTCTAATATCTAAACCATCATGAATAAATTGAACTGGTTCACCTTTAATAAATTGGAATGAAGTTCTTAATGATTCATGACGTTCCACTAATTCTTTGACACATTGTTCTGCCTTTATAAAATCAAACTCACCTTCTATTAACATTGCACCTGGTATATTGTAGGCAGTTCCTATTCCAGCAAAGCGGTTTAATATATATAATCTTTTTTGTGAAGAAGAAGCTTGATAAAATTCTCTATCAGGTACGATCTCAATTTGAGAATAATTTTTCTTCCCTTCATATTTCTCTATATACTCCGCTAATAGCATAATTGTAGGCCTTTGAAACATTTCACGTATAGGTACATCTACACCTAAACGTTTATATATGTGTGAAACAACAGAAGTAATTTGTAATGAATTACCTCCTAATTCGAAAAAGTTATCATTCACACCTATTTTCTCTATTCCAAGTACTACTTTCCATATCTCAGAGAGCATTTGTTCAATTTCATTACGTGGTTCAATAAATACAGCTGTGGATTGCTCCCAAATTGGATCAGGAAGAGCTTTCCGATCTATTTTACCGTTTGATGAGATTGGAAACTGCTCAATCGGGATGATGTATGCAGGAATCATATAAAACGGTAAATACTCTCTAAGGAATTGGCGTACTTCTTCTACTTTAGCTGAAGAATTCATAACAACATATGCACATAAAACCGGAGCATCTTCTCCCTCTTTTTTACGTGTAATTACAATAGCTTCACCAATTTCAGGATATCGTAATAGTTGCTTTTCTATTTCTCCCAATTCAATTCGTAATCCACGAATTTTGACTTGATCATCCATACGGCCTAAATATTCAAGATTTCCATCTGGTAACCAGCGAGCCAAATCTCCAGTACGATATACCTTGTCATCTATAATAGAAGAACCCTCTTTGTTGATTTGTATAGGAACAAATTTCTCCATAGTTAACTTAGGTTGATTTAAATAACCTCTTGCTATTCCTTCTCCTGAAATACACAATTCCCCAGGAATTCCAACGGGTTGTAATTGTTGATTATCACCCATAATATAAACTTTTTGATTAGCTAGAGGCCTTCCTATTGGTAATTGATTCATAAATTCTAACTCAGCGTGCTGAACATGATAACATGTAGAATCTACAGTTGTCTCTGTAGGTCCATAAGCATTTGTTAAATTTGGTCGGCAGTTTTCATTAAATAAACCAAGGAATTTCCGTGCTAATTTCGGTGGTAATTCCTCTCCAGCAATAATAAAATGTTTAAATGAATATTCTATTTCTTCATCTATAAAATTAGTTAATAATCGAAGATGCATCGGCGTTCCATCCGCGATATTTATTTGCTTTTCTTGATAAAAATTAATTAGCTTCTGCCCATCAGTTCTTGCTTCCTCAGGTACTATAAATAAACTATTTCCTAATAGAAGCGCACCAAACATGTTTTGTACTGAAGCGTCAAACTCAAAAGGTGAAACTAACCCGATTCGCATAGAAGAACCATATTTATCATATATTTCATTTTTTAACCCAAATATTAAATTTACAACACTACGATTTTCAACCATAATTCCTTTAGGATTACCTGTAGTTCCAGAGGTGAAAATAACATATGCCAAATCGTAAGGTGTACTTACTGAAGGGAAACTAACCAACTCTGTTTCAAGTAGTTCATTAAAACTCACCATACTACAATCCTGGATTTCTCTTGTAAAATCTTCACTAATAACCTCTGGTTTTACTATACAAAGTGGAGATTTACATTCTTTTAGCATCGCCTCTATCCGTTTATACGGCAAATATATGTTAATAGGTAAATAAGCAGCCCCACTTTTTAAAATACCTAGCATTGCAATGACTGCATCAATGGATCGATCCATCATAAGACCAACAATGTGTCCTTTTCCAATTCCTTTTTTATGTAGAGAACTGGCAATCAGATCTACCTTTTCTTTTAATTGAGCGTATGTTATTTCTCTTTTGTCATCAGAAACAGCAAGTTTAGTTGGATTATGCATGACTTGTTCTTCAAATAACTGTATCACCGTTAAATGATGCGGGTAATCTAACTCAGTTTGATTAAATGTGATTAACTCTCTTATATCATTATCACTAACCCAATCTAAATCTATATGCGGCGTATTCGGTTGTAGTAAAGCTTGCTCTAACAAGTCTATAAAATGATGACCAAATCGCGTAACAGTAGATGCTTTGTATAGATGCTCATTAAAATACATATCAACTTCTATACACCCATTTACTTGACGGAAAGAGAATATAATCTCAGCATTGCTCTCACTTAAATAATTTAAATCTTGAATTTCCTCTAGCAAAATTGCAGTACGGAATGGATAATTACGCCCTTCTGGAAGGTAGTTACTCAAAACCGGTTGTAAACTTTCCAATGGGAAATTTTGATGTTCTAAAGCATTAACCATTACTGTACTAACATGCTGGAGAATTTGTCTAAATGTCATATGTTCCTCAAGACCATGTCTTAAAACTAACAAAGTATTAATAAGGTTAGTATCACTGTCTTGTTTTAAAACAGGTGTACCAATGCATATATCTTGCAATCTAGTATATTTATTTAACAGCAAAGTAAGTCCAGCAGTAAGAATCATATGCAATTGAAGATCTGATCCATTTGCTAACTTTAAAATCTTCTCGGACAATTCCTCTTTTAGTTTTATGCTAACATTTGATAAATTCACCTGTTTGTTTGATGTCCGGTAATCATAAGGGAAATGGCAGTCAGCCAGTTCCCCTGATAAGTTTTCTAACCAAAATTCTCTTTCCTTTATTCGTTCATTTGCGGCAATTACTTTATCTTTATTCGCTATTCGTTCAACCATAGTTACTCACTCCTGACAATAATCAATTAAAAGTTAAAATCCCCAAAATCTACTGATACCTTAACTGGTTGCAGTTCTTGAATTTCTTGTTTAAATGAAATATCTTTTAATAAAATTTCAGGATGATCTACAATTTGTTCAAAAATCTCAACATAACGCTCACATAACTTTTGAACCGTGTCCCTAGTATATAAAGAGGTTGCATATTCCATAGTCAGTTCAATTGTATCTTCCAATTCAACCACTCTTAGCAATAAATCCATTTGCGCGCGCTTAAAGTCGTGATCATATGTCTTTAGTTCTAAACCATCGATAAACATATGATCTGCATCCATATTTTGCATAACAAATGAAACATCGAAAAGTGGGTTCCTATTATACGTTCCTTGAAGTCCTAATTGATTAACCAGGTCCTCATATTGACATTTTTGATGTTCAAACGCTTGTAAGACCTGTTCTTTTACTTCAAATAGGAATTGAGTAAACCTTTGTTCAGCTCTTGGATAATTCCTTATCCCTAACATGTTTACAAATACTCCTATAATATCTTGTAAATCCGCATGTGGGCGACCAGTAATTGGTGAACCAATAACAACATCCTCTTGGCCAGTATATTTACCTAGCAAAATATTATATACAGAGAGCATTAACGTATATAATGTAGTTTCTTCTTTTGCTAATAAACGCTTAATTTTCTTGGTAACATTTGAATCAATAGTAAAGGATATTTTACTACCTTTCAGATCTATTATTTCAGGTCTCGTATAATCAGTAGGCATATTCAAGACAGGTACACCATCTTTAAATTGCTCTAGCCAATACTGTTCATGTTTGAGAGCAATTTCTTTTTCTTTTTCACTCTGCTGCCATTCTGAGTAATCCTTATACTGTATTTTCAAGCTTGGTAATTTCTCTCCAGAGTAAAGCGCAAATAGATCTCTAACGAAAATATCATAGGAAACTCCATCGGTTACTATATGATGTAAATCAATAATTAAAATATGTTTTTGTTCTTCCAATCTAATTAACCCTACACGGAAATATGGAGCATTATTAAAATTAAATGGGCGAATAAACTCATTAATTATTTGTTCCACTTCAGATTCAAAGCCCTTAATTTGAGTAATATGGAAATCAGCATGATCATGAATAATTTGTACCGGTTTATCATTTTTCATTTCAATAGTAGTTCTAAATATCTCATGACGCTTAATTAATTGAGTGAACGCCTTTTCTAAACGTTCAATGTTTAATTTTCCATTCAAAAGAATAACGGAAGTATCATTATAAGCTGTACTTTCTGGATACAATCGGTGTAATACATAAAATCTCTTCTGAGCTGAAGAAAGCTGATAATGAGATTTAGATTCAGCTGGAACAATAACATCAAATTCACTCTTATCTGCCCTTGAAATATAATTTGCTAGTTTCTCAATATTTGATAGAGTAAAGAGTTCTTTAATAGGAACTTCAACATTAAACTCTTTATGAATTTTTGAAACAATAGTAATAGCCTTAAGTGAATCTCCACCTAGTTCCAGAAGATCATCATGAACACCAACTTCTGAAACTTTAAATATATTTCTCCAAATTTTTGAAAGCTTTTCTTCTACCTCATTACGAGGTGCTACATATTCAGTCAAGAGTTGTGGTCTAGAATGGTATAACGTAGAATCTAATTCTTCTTCCTTTTCATCATTGAAAGAATTTAATAACACCCATTGATCAATACGCGCTTGCAGTTCCCCTGGAGAATGAATCAGTACTTCCCCTTGTTTCCATGACAGTGCTATATTAAAGGCCTGAACTCCTTCTTCAGGTGTCATAGATAATTCATGTACACTTGCACCTATCTGCATATCTTTTTCTTCATCTTCCCAGTATTTCCAATCACTCCAATTGACACTTATCCAAGGCAGGTTGGAATAACGATTTATATATTGTGCAAAAACATCCATGTATATATTTGAAGCAGCATATGATACATAACCTAATCCACCTAAGACCGCTGAAATTGAAGACATTAGAACACAAAAATCTAAATCTTTATTCCGTAAGCACTCTTCTAAATTGAGAAGACCATAAATTTTTGCAGAAAATTGTTCCTCACAGTCCTCTTTTTCAAGTTCCTGAATCAAATTAAAAGTCTTTCCACCAAGAATACCTGCACCATGAATTACACCATTAATCTTTCCAAATTTTTGTTCTGCCTTATGAATTGCTTCGTATAGTTGTGATTGATCTGTAACATCAGCAGCAAGTACATAAACTTTAGATCCCGTTTCTTCAATCTCTAAAACTTTACGAATTCTTTCCGAATACATCGTATTTTCCTTCAAATGCATATCCCACTCATCACGATTTGGCAGACCTGTACGTGTAAGAAGAACTAAGTTGGCTTGTACAGTTTGAGCCAAGTGTTTCGCAAGAATTGTACCAATACCTCCGAGTCCTCCTGTAATAAGGTAAACTCCATTCTTTCGTAAAGGCAGTTTCTCTTTAGCTGGCTGTTCTAGTTGTAAAGGCTCGTAAGTTTGAACAAATCTTTTATTTCCTCGATAAGCAATCATCTTATCATTCGTATTTGCAAGACATTCTTCTACTAATTGATTTATTAGCCTATTCTTCAATTCTTTGTTTACAGGTAAAACAACATCAATACTTGAACAAGAAAGATAAGAATACTCTTGCGGAACAACTAATGACGTTCCAAGTACAGTTGATTTTTCTGGAATTAATTCTTCATCACCAACCACTTGTTGAACACCATTTGTAATGATTCGAATTGAGATTGAATCAGAGATATTCTTGTCTCCTAGTGCCTGAGTTAAATAAAAGATTGAATAGAATCCTAAGTTTTGTTTACAATTTACATATTCAATTGAGGCTTGTCTTTCCTCATCCGTAATTCCCCACATATGAACTATTCTTGTAGGTAAACCACATATTTCATGTACTTCATCCAATAACTTAACGTAATCTGTACGCTCTTCAGGATTTATAATGAAGCGATCGTTATTCTCCTTATTAAAACCAAAGCCAGGTTCTACTGTAACTACTCTCTGCCCTTTATTTAATAAGTCCTTAACTAGTTCATTACCTAATCCTTCTTGATCTACAAAAACAATCCATGTCTCATTCACATCATGATTTGGTTCAAACAATGTAGAACTTTTCCATTGCGGCGTATAGAACCATTCAGAAATGTTGTTATTCTTACTAATTTTAGATTGCTTACTATTAAGCTTTTGACCTAAATCATACGGATTACCTTGTAATTTATAAGATATTTTATTGAAAGAATACATTGGTAATGGGATACGTCTTCTCTTCTCATCTTTATAAAATTGTTCCCAATCTATAGAAATACCTGTTACCCACATTCGAGTGATGTGACTAAATAAGAAATACATATCTGATACATCTTGTTGAACAGATCGAACCGTATTAAATATTCTTTCATTACCATTTTCATAGTCTAAAAGGCGACTAGTAAGCCTACTAAGGTCATTTCCAGGACCAATCTCTATGAATAGACTTGTATTGTCCCTATTCAACTCTTGAATTCCATCAGAGAATCGAACAGTTCCACGCATATGTTTTACCCAATAAACTGGGTTTGTTGCTTCTTCAAGTCGTATCCAAGTACCGGTCAAGTTTGACAAATAAGGTATTTTAGGTTCTCTAAGTGTCAATGTACTAACATAGGAAGCATACTCGTCCAGAATTGAATCCAGTTCGTGTGAATGTGCTGCTCCTTCTATTGTTACTCGCATACACATTAAACGCTTTTTCTTTAATTCATTTTCAAAATCTACAATTGCTTCTTCTGTCCCAGAAACTATACAAGCTGGACCATTAACTACCGCTAAAGAAATGGTATGTTGATATTCTTTTTCAAAAGAATTAATCAAATGAATTAATTCCTCTTCTGGAAGTGGAACGCTAAGCATTACTCCTGCAGGAAGACTACTCATTAGCTGACCTCTTTTTACAACCAATTTAAGTGCATCTTCCAAAGTAAATACTTCTGCTAAACAAGCAGCCACATATTCACCAAATGAATATCCAATCATTGCTTCAGGTTTAATTCCCCAACCCATTAATAGTTTCGCAACTGAGTATTCAAACGCAAAAAGAATTGGTTGACTAAATTCCATTCTTTTCAATTTTTCCGTTGCCTCATCAATACTGAAAGTGGTTGGGTATAACACTTCTTTCATGTTTACATTCGTAACAGATTGAAGGATTGCAAAGCATTCATCCATAGCTTCACGGAAAATTGCCTCTTGTTCGTATAATTCTAACCCCATGTTTACATATTGCGATCCGTTCCCAGAAAACAGGAAGTTAATTTTAGGATGTTCCTCTTTTACATTTACATATTGTACTCTTCTTCCTTCTGGCTGGTTTAACAGTTCAATTCCTTCTTGGGTACTGGAACAAACTAAAGCTCTCCTATGCTTGAATTCCTTACGTCCAATTTGCAATGTATAACTAGCGTCTGCCAAATCCACATAAGGATTCTGTTCAAGGTGATTTCCTAAATTCAAAGTCATACGATCCAAAGCATCTTTCGATTTTGCCGAAATCATTAACATTTGGTATGGTCTACTATTTGAGGTTACTTCAAGCTTTGGTGCCTCCTCCAAAATAATATGTGCATTTGTACCACCAATACCAAATGAACTAACACCTGCACGTAATGGTTTATTATCCTCTTTCCACTCATTTAAGTGTTGATTTACATAAAACGGTGTCTTTTCAAATCCAATTTGCGTGTTTGGCTTTGTAAAATTCACACTTGGCGGAAGAACCTGATCTTTCATCGCAAAGACCGTTTTAATTAGTCCAGCAACACCGGATGCTGCATTTAGATGTCCTACATTTGCTTTAACAGACCCAATTGGTACCGATTGTTTTTCATTAGAGTTAAACACTTCACTAAGCGCCTTGATCTCAATCGTGTCTCCTAGTTTAGTAGCCGTTCCATGTGTTTCAATATAGGAAATGGACTCAGGTTCTACATTTGCTTCATGTTGCGCCATTTTTATAACTTCTACTTGGCCCTCTACACTAGGTGCAGTGTAACCAATTTTCCGATTCCCATCATTATTAATTGCCGTTCCTTTTATTACTGCATGTATAGTATCCCCATCATTTATAGCTTCCTGTAAAGGCTTCAGAACAACAATTCCAACACCGTCTCCAAAAAGCATTCCATTTGCATTTTCATCAAAAGGACGACAATGACCATCTGAAGAAAACAGCATTCCTTCTTGGTAGGTATAACCTGCTTTTTCAGGTTGGGTTAATGTAATACCCCCAGCTATGGCAATATCACAATGCCCCTGTAATAATGCTTGGCATGCATTATGAATAGCCACCAATGATGTTGAACATCCCGTAAAGATATTCATACTTGGTCCTTTTAGGTTAAATTTGTAAGAAATTTGAGTGCTTAGCGAGTCTTTGTCGTTAAGTAATGAAATTAAGAATTGTCCAGCTGGTTCATTTGCCTCTGAAAGAGTAGATAACACTTGCCAATATAAGTTAGGAGATGCCCCACTATATACACCAATTAGGCCTGGGTATGTCTCAATATTATATCCAGCATGTTCAAGGGCAGACCACGCACATTCATGAAATACTCGTAGTTGCGGATCCATTAAAGATGCATCTTGAGGTGTATAATCAAAGAATGGAGCATCAAAATTATCAGTTCCTTCTAAATACCCTTTCGCTTTAACATAATTAGGGCTTTTTACTTCCATAGGATTCACACCAGATTCAATTAACTCTTCATCTGTAAAGAATTGAATAGACTCTGTTCCAGACTTTATATTATTCCAGAATTCATTTACATTCTGTGCTCCAGGAAAACGTCCATCTATTCCTATAATTGCAATATCGTTATCTTCTTTCGTTTTTCGATTAAAACGTTTTGTATGTTTAACTTGATTCTTTTGCTTATCTCCACTTAAGTATCTCGCTAAAGAACGAATACTTGGATACTCAAACATAACTCCAATTGAAATCTGTTTTTCTAATCTATTAATTAATCTCTCATGAATTTGAATTATATGAAGTGAAGTTGCACCAAGATCAAAGAAATTTTCATTTACATTTACAGTATCAACACTGTAAAACTCTTTCCAAATTCCTGTAATTATTTCCTCTACTTCATCTTGATTTCTGAACTTATCTCCCGTTTTCGTTTGAGTTTCCAATCCAGAAATTCGTTTACGAGAATTCAGATTAATCCATTGATCAAAACGTTTATTTAAATCTCCTGAAGAAATAATTACCTGATTTAAACCACTTAAACCAAGCACACATTGGAATGTTTTTTGTCCTTCCTCAGATGTCATTTCAAGCGCTTCTATACTTTGAGCATTGAATATTTTATTAACCTGTTGAGCTCCCGTGTACTGCCAATCTCCCCAGTTAATACTGGTCCATCGATTATTAGATGTATTACTCACTTTGTCTGAAAAACTATCTAAGTAAAGGTTTGCTGCTGAATAGGCTACAAAACCTAATCCACCCAAAATAGGTGAAAGTGATGAAACAAGATAACAAAAATCAAGATCATAATTACTCAATAACTTATCAAGAACTAGCACACCATGTACTTTAGGAAGAAATTGCTCTTCACATTCAATCCTACTTATCTTCTCCATTGGACACTGAGCTGATTTAACACGTAAGACACCTGCTGCATGAATTACCCCATTTATATGACCAAAGTTAGCCTCGGCCTGATGAATCACGTTTCTCATCTGCTCTTCATCAGCTACATCTGCAACAGCTGTCATTACTTTTGCTCCCAATGACTCCAACTTCTGAATATGGTTAATACGTTGACATAATTGTTCATTTTCAATCTGTGATTGAAGAATTTGATCCCATTCTTCACGATCAGGAAGAGCTGTTCTACTAACTAATATTAGTTTAGCCTTTACTGTACGCGCCAAATATTCTGCTAATTTAAGGCCTACTCCTCCCATTCCACCAGTAATTAAATAAACCCCTTCCGATCGAACATTCGGAATTTTTGAAGCTAATTCATTTTCATTTATTACTAGCATTTCACTTACTTTTTCATCAGGTATAGGCTCATAGATTCGAATGTAACGAGTGTTATTTCGAATTGCTATTACAGTGTCGATAATGTCCGCTTGAACTTCAGAATATAAGTTTGATATTAATGCTTCTTCATTATCAGACAACATAAAATCCACACTACGACATCTAATATTTGGATACTCTTGTGGAAATACTTTTATAGGAGCCAGAAGAGTAGATTTTTCAGCAATAATAGACTCGTCTCCTACTACCTTTTGCATATTATTGGTCATCACATTTATATTAATAGGATAAAGTAAATTAAATTTACTAATTGTCTTTGCAAGTGATATTAATGAATAGAATCCAGTATCTAAGGTCTTGATACCTAAATCCTTATTATCCACATTCCATAGGTGAACAATCTCTTCTGGTAAACACTCTTGTTTTTGTAGCTCGTTAAATAACTGATAATAATCTTCTTGTTCAGTAGGGCATATTGTAAATTCATTTAAACTAATCTTTTTATATGAAGGACCCACACCGACTGTTATAACACGATGTCCATCTCTTTCAAGCTTTTCTTTAAGAGCTAAGCCTATATGCTCATTGTCTAAAAATAACAACCAACTTTTAGTAGATTCTTTGGTTACATCTACAATTTCTTTTTCCATCCAACCTGGAGTATAGAACCACTCAGCTATATTAGAACGTTTCTTTATCGATGTTTCTTCACTATTAGTTATATTTTGCTGTTCAGCTGGATCTATCCAATATCGTTTTTTCTCAAAAGGATAAGTTGGTAAGGCAATACGTAATCTATATTCCTCTTCATACAGTTTACTCCAATTAATTTCTACCCCTAACTCCCACGCTTGTCCCAATATCTCTAACAAGTCGTCTTGTAAAATAATCTGATTATTTTTAATTTCAGAATTTAATAACTCACCAATATGTACAATGACAGAATTAGGATCTACATTCTTAACTTGTGTTAAAAGTTCTACTTTTTCTCCATGCGTCCATTCTGTCTGCAACTCTGTATAGTTTTCAACTAATTGATTCAGGACATCTTCTGGCTTTAGAGATTTATTATAAATATCTGAAACCATTCCTGCTAAACCTGTACCAATAATGTTAGAAGGACGTACACCACATTCAATTAATACATCAATAATCGATTGCAAGCAGACGAAAAAGATTAAATTTTCAACCAAGCTGTCATCTGTTCCTTTAAAGAATGCTTCTTTCAATGTTTGTCCAGTATACATTTGGGCATCAGTCATATTACGCTCAAATACTTTTAAGAATAATGGCTCCTTTTGGTATAGCTCTTTTACATTCTCGATAATTGATGTGTATTCGCCCGGTAACACAAATACCAAATCTGGATTTTCTTGCGTTTTTATGTGAAAATCTTTAACTGTTTTTAAATTGTTTATGGCGCTATCTATATCCTTACATAAGACCGCTCTTCTATACGGAAATGATCGACGGCCAGTTTGCAATGTGTATGCTACATCTGCTAATTCAACATCTTTATTAGATTCCAGATATTGAACCATATTTACTGTAGTATTATTTAAAGCTTCTTTTGATCTAGCAGAAAGAACCATTAGTTTTTTCTCTCTAGTAGAAGCAGAACTTTTAACTTTAGGGGCTTCTTCTAATACAATATGAACGTTAGTTCCACCATATCCGAAAGCACTCACACCTGCTCGAAGAAGATCATTATCTTCACTTTGCCAATTCACCAAATCAGTATTGATATAAAATGGGCTATCTATAAAATCAATTTTCGAGTTAGGGCGCTTCACATTTAAAGTTGGCGGGAGTTGTTTATGCCTCATAGATAAAACTGTCTTTATAAGTCCCGTCACCCCTGCAGCTGTATCTAAATGACCTACATTACTCTTAACAGAACCAATTGCACAAAAAGATTTCTTGTCCACATCTTGAAACGCTCTCTTTAGAGCCTCTACTTCGATAGAGTCCCCTAATGGCGTTGCCGTCCCATGCGTTTCTATATAACTAATTGTAGAAGGATCAACTTCAGCAAAACTATGAGCTGCTTGAATTACTTCAGCCTGTCCCTCAACACTCGGAGCAGTATAGCCTACTTTTCGACCTCCATCATTATTTGCTGCTGAACCCTTAATTACACCATATATCGTATCTCCATCAGCAAGCGCATCTTCTAATCTCTTTAGTATTACCATACCTACACCATCACTAAAAACTGCACCCTGGGCTTCTGCATCAAAAGTACGAACTTTGCCATCCGGTGAACTTGTCATTCCTTCATGGTATTTATAACCATTCTTTTTAGGATACGTTATAGATACTCCACCTGCAGCTGCAATAGAGCATTCTCCAGTTAACAATGATCTACATGCAAGATGAATGCTCAAAAGAGATGTAGAGCAAGCTGTATACAATGTAAAACTCGGTCCCTTAAGTCCCAGCTTATAGGATGTAAGCGTTGAAATTGCGTCTTTATAGGAAAGAGTACCCGCCTCTGAAAACTCAACCACACTATCACTATTTAATAATGGTGTGTGCTTCATCCAATTAAAATTAGTAGATGCTCCTACGTATAGCCCTATTAATCCTTCATAATCAAATGGATTATAGCCTGCCATCTCTAATGCTTCCCATGTTGTTTCCTGTAACATACGGATTTGGGGATCCATTATTTTCGCTTCTCTAGGTGTATAAGCAAAAAAGGATTCGTCAAAATACTCTACTTCCTCCAAATACCCTTTTGCTTTCACAAAATTAGGATGTTGTAAAACATCTAAATTAACACCTTCTTTAATTAACTCGTCTTCAGTAAATGTAGAAATTGAATCAACACCATTTTTTAGGTTATCCCAAAATTGGTTTATTTCATTTGCACCTGGAAATTTACCTGCCATTCCAATAATCGCTATTTCCAAACCAGTTTTACTATCATCTTGATGCTTCATTTTCACTTTCCTCCTATTTTGTTTAATTCGGATTTTCTATGCTTTACATACTCTTAGCTACAATATTTAGCGCTAATACTCTTATTTCATAAACTTAAGCAAAAGAAAAAACACATGAAATTACCCATAAAGTAGCTAAAGTGATTTACATACCTGACAGAAAACAAAAAATTTTAATTACGATTTCTATTCCTGGATTTCAATGATATTTTGAGCACTCATTTTTCATTCTAAAAACCTAATACTCTGGTAATAATTCTGTTAATATTACATTTTATGTAGTTAGTAACATATTCACAAGAAGTTTTCTTTAAGAAATTAATTTGTAGAGTAATAATTTTGTAGGGGATTTATGTCATAAAATTAAGCATACTTTTTCCAATATCATATAGAAAAAAACAAAAAAGTGACATACAGTGAATATTGAGAAATAAAATTCATTTATTCCATATCTAACCAAAATAGAACGAATTTTCAATTTTAAATTAGATTTTCTTGCATTTATAATTGCATTCTCTATAAATCATCTATGGTGAGCTTTTAATCATTAAACATAAATGAAGTTATATACGAAATTTTTTAGTTTAGATGAGGATCTATAAGTGAATTCATTCAACCGTTTTAAGAAAATATTGAGGATGAACATTGCTAGTGGAGCGCTTACTACCGAAGGCAAACTTATTTCTAGGATCGCTGACTTACAATTTTGCTTTGTACGACTCCTAAGACAGATCAAATAATTTCATATTCTATAGTACTGTTTATCTTTCCGTTCATGTTGTTGATTTTCCGTTATGTTTTGATATGCACATACAATATTTTCATCTTATATCCATTACTATTGTCCTGCAGACACTTTATATTATCTTCAAACCCCCTATTTCACTAAACTGTAAAATTAAAACCACTAAATTTCCGAATAAACTGAAAACTCATGAGAAATTGACAATAAATCTCAATAAGATCTTTTCAATATATCTTAACTTCAAACGCATGGAAACCCAATAATGATGCTATACAGGGGAGTATTCTATTAAGTAGAATTACAGAAACGATTCTGCTTATGTAGGATAAATTAAAAATTTTCCATTTGATCCTTTAACCTTTGTAAAAATAAGGTATTTAAATGTTATAAACAAAAAACGTAGGAATATTTAATTCCTACGTTTTTCATAAATAAATTAAATTTATTTATACAATTCCTCAAATTCGTCAATCTCAGCTTTACGCTTTAAAAATAGTTCCATATCTTTATTTTCTCTTTCTATTAACCCCAGAGTATGTGTATCATCCAAGGCTAACTCTTTATATCCCCATATATAATCTATAGTTGTATCTTTAACCTGTTTGTGTTCTGCACAATACCATTCTAAAGGTTGTAACGCATCGGATATTTTAAATAATTCTGCTGGATACCATGATGGCATATTTTCACGTTCTCCTAAGATTAAATATGTTAACTCACCACTTTGTAATTTACATATTCCATAAACAATATACTCTTTTTCAATGGTTAAATTAAATGTTTCCTCTGTTATCTTAGATAGGGCATTGCCGGTATTATATAAACAAGTTACTTTCATAACATATTCCCCTTATTTATTTTTATCTTTAAACTTAAAATTCAACCGTTTCACCTGTCCCCACATCAAATGCTTGATAATAACAAGCATAGCGTTTAAAAAGAAATTCATAATATTGCAGAGGTACAGAAACGAATTGAGATATAAAGTATCAATATGAAAGAAAATCAAATTGATATAATATAAACCGCAGGAATTAAATATTTCCACAGTTTTATGTTTATCTAAGGTCCGTTTAATTATTTTACAACAATATAGAATTTACTTAGCATTTTTTCTTCTGCAAATACTTATCTTTCAATTTTTATATCCTTACACCATATTTCTAATTCCATAGGAGGCATAATTATATTACAGGTATATAATTTCAAGCCCTCTTTTTCTACTTCACCGATTTCAATATCATGAAGAAAATATGGTAACTGTTCATATGTAAATGTTTTTATTGGCTTTTCTTTTACATATCCCATACTATGTTTGTATTCTATTTTATAGCAACCACTGAATTGAAGAGTTACATCATCCCCATCTTTAAAAATCAAAATCACTTCATCGCCAATATAATTGCATTCTAATTTAGTAACCCACGCATCCCAGTAATTTAACTTATCAATTTTTTCTTGTATTCTTTGTACATTCATATTTCCTCACCTCATTTTTTATATGGGATATGAGCATCTGGACTTTTAGCATCAACTATGTTTCCATTTAAATCTAAAGGATTTTTATTTTCATCGTATAAATGTACATGGTCATACTTTGTAACTTTATCCGGTGGATCTATCCTCATTCTTATTGTACCATTACCATCCCGAACATGAACAAACCCATTATTATCCGTGTATTTCCATCCGTCTGGAAGCTTTTCTAGAATTTCTTTTTTAGACATATTTGGGATATTGTGCGTGTTAATCTTACCAACAGTTTTTCCAGTAGACTTCGCAGCCTTCTCAAGATTTTTCGCTTTCTTTTCAATATCCTCAACAGTGCCAACTACCCTTCCGATAGTTTTTACAGTTTTTACAGTTCCACCAGTTAGTACTGATGCAACACCAATCGCGTAATCAGATGGTTTGTATTTGTCTTTTTCACCCATTTCATGGCCTTGTACCAATTGAATAATTTCTTTTGGCACATTAATAATTGGCCAAGCATCCAATGTGACATTCATGAATTTAGTCGTATCTCGATCAGCTTGTTCAAGCTCTCTCATTTTTTCTGGAGTAACACCAAAATCACGGAAAGCATTTGTTAAATCAATACTGCCAATACTTCCAGCAGGTATATCAATTTTATGACTTGCTATTTTATTAGCGGAGTCCATAAATGTATTTGCAAGATCTATTCCCATCTTGAAATCTGTGAAGAATCCTGGGACTTTCGCATCCAATGCTTGTAAGTCTTTCGCAATGATTGGAGCGTTTTTTCGTGTTACTTGTACAAGTTCCTCCATCCCAGGTTTTGCCTCATCAATGGAATGTTTCAGATTAATGGAGCTATTTACAACTGGTCCTAAATCTTTAACTACACCAGATAACCCTTTCGATAACTCTTGCATATTCAATGTGATTTGATGAATATCTTTATTAATCTCATTTTGACATTCAATCGCTTTGGCCGCAACCACATCTAATGCTTGATAATAACCAACATAGGCCTCAATAAGTGATTCATAGTACTGGAGTATAAAACTATATGTCTCTACACCAAAATCTAATAATTCTTTTCCATCAGCTCCAAGTAATTTTACAAGTTCTTTCCTTTGGGTAACGGTTAAATTTTTTATGTCACCTTTCATTGCATTTACAAGTTCTTGTAACTTACCATGTGCATCTTTCATCACTTGTACTTTATACTGTACATCTTGCTTTGCGTTGTTTACGTTCCTTGAAATACTTTCCCAGTTCTCTGCATCATCTAACAAACGTTGTTCTTCTTTTTCTAAAATTCCAATTGTGTTATTTATGACTGTTTCGTCACTTTTTAAATAATCTAATACACCTTCAAATATCTTTACTTTTCCATCAAGCAAAGTAAGTGGACTTTTAGCTTCCTGATCAAAGATAATAGCATCATGAATACGTACGTATCCTTTTTCTCCCTGATAATTCACCTCGTACCAAGAGCCAATTTTTCCAGTAACTTCTATCACTTCGCCATTATTCACACGTTTTGCACGCAATACTTTTCTTAAATCTGGTTCTGGATATACTTTTTTAACAAGGGATTCTAATGTAATCCAACCTTTAACCATTTCTCCGTCTTGATTAAAGGAGAATTTCTTGTCTTTATATGTAAAATCTCCTGTTTGTAATGCACCTGAAGGCTGTAGTAAGTACCAACTAAACTCTTGCTTCATCCAACCATTTTTTGATTCATGAGAAGCATCAAAATAATAAGGTTTCCCCTCAACATTTGTAAATCCTGACTGTACAGAACCTAACGGACTAAAGTAATAGATTTTCCCGTCAATATGTTGGACTCCTGTTTGCATCACACCATCGGTTCCCAGATAATAATCTGATCCATTTGTATGTAACCATCCCGTTTGCATAAAACCATCAGTACCAAAATAATAACGTTTCCCATCAATTGCTTGGAAACCAGTTATTCTTTGCCCATCTTTTTTATAATACGTCCATTTCCCTTCTTCTTGTACCCATCCTTGTTTATTATCTAAATAGAGTGCTTCTTTTAATTGATCAATCCATTTTAATCCATTCGCAAGAAGAGCTAAATCACTATCTAGTTGTTTATCAAATTTCTTTTGAATATTGGGTGGAAAGTATTTTTCAGGATCTTTATGATACTCCGTTATCATAAAATGAGACAAATTCGTTGCTTCCTTTGTTACATCCCATGAACGAACTGGTGATTCACCAATTACAACAGATTCAAATATCCGAACATAACCGACTTCTCCTTGATATTTAACCTGATACCATAACCCCTGCTTTGAAATGACCTCTAAGACATCCCCATCCTTTACAGGTTTAGATTTAAATAGAAATTTTGTTTCTGGCTTTGGATAGATTCTTTTAACAGCAGAACGAAGAGTAATCCATCCTTTTTCCATATCCCCGTACTTATTAATTTCAAATGGTTTTCCTTGATAGGTAAATGTTCCTGTTACATACTTACCATCTTTTAAATAGCTCCATGAAGTTGCAGAAAAACTCCACCCAGTCTTTAATTTACCAGGCTCACTATAATATAAATCGTCTTTTCCTACCTGTTTTCTCCCTTGGAATAGCCTCCCATCTTTAAAAAAGGAATACTCTATTCCATCTAAAGTAATGTTATCTATTTGCTTACTTCCATCTTTTTGATAATAGTACCAATTCTCATTTTCCTTCACCCAGCCTACTTTATTTAAAACTTCGGCTGCTTCTGTAAATGTTGGTGCATAGATAGAGAATAATAAAAATAATGATACTATAAGTCCTATGACTTTCTTCATACTCGCATCTCCTTATTAATTCATTAAAAACTTTTTAATTATATATTAGATTTTAAAGTTATTAAAAATATTCAATATAAATATGCATAATTGCATATTTATATTCTCGATAGTGCGATCCCAATCATATTGGGAAGGAATCTTTTCCATACCCCTAAGTTATCTTTACCCCAAAAAGAACCTGTTTTCCATGGAAAACAGGTTCTTTTTCATTATTACTTCTCCGCTATACATTCTTTTATTTTTTGTACTCAAATAATTAAGATTTTTAAAT
Source organism: Bacillus sp. 22475 (assembly GCF_052044835.1). NCBI lineage: Bacteria > Bacillati > Bacillota > Bacilli > Caryophanales > Bacillaceae > Bacillus > Bacillus sp. 22475. The sequence goes on from NZ_JBQENW010000012.1 coordinate 70,020, forward strand.
AAAAAGTTTCGAAGTGAAATCCTTCTTCTCTTTTGCTCAAAATAGATAGAGTATACTACAACAGTATTGGTTCTTTAATTAATGGTAAATACTCTATACTCATAGCATAATTTAATAACAAATTGATATACTCTTGATTTGGCTCTAAACAATGTATATTCTTCAAATATCCTTGCGTGTATAAACAAGATGGTATAGCTACTGATAGCTCTTCTACAGATTCTAATAAAGGCATTATGAGCTCTAAAGCTTTCTGTTCATCAGTAGTTAGATTCGTATTAAAAAACTTCTCTATATACTTCTCTTGTTTCATTAACAGGATATCATATCCAAAAGCTTGTAAACTATTAATAAATTGATCCCATTTAAGCTGATTTGGATTACAAATATGCATGGTTTTATTTACTGTATTGGCCTTATAAGATAATTCAGTAATAGCTAAACTTCCATAGTCTACAGGCGTTAAATCTACATACGTATTGACATCAGGAGCTATGCTAGATAGGCATATCCCTTTTAATAATCTATAAAATGCGTTTTCATTAATATTGCATTGAAATTTACCCGTTTTGGAGTTACCCACTAAATTCCCCACACGGTATATCGTGGCACGAACTCCTTTTTTCATTGCTTCTCTGACCATTTTCTCGCCTTGAAACTTACTTTCTAGGTACAGATTATCTAAATTTTGCCCTCTATCAAAATTAGACTCAAAGAATTCAAATTCTTTTGGATCACTTTCAGCCTGACCTACTACACTTAAAGTCGATATATAATGAAAACGTGCATTTGTGTTCTTAGCTAATTCCAATAAGTATTTTGTAGACTGAACATTTACCTTTTGAAAATGCTCACGTTCTCCATAGTGTCTAACTTCTCCACCACAATGTATGATTGACTCTACCCTATTCTTTAAATGGTCCAATTGCTTTGAATCTAGACCTAGATTCATCAAAGATAAATCTCCTTCAATTAATTCTACTCTCTCCTTCAACTTTTGGAGGATTTCTTTACCGAAATAAAACTCCATTCTTTCTTTTAACTTTGCACCAATTACTTGATTCTCTTTTTTTCTTACTAAACAGTAAATAGTCGTAGATGGCAACTGTAATAACCTTTCTAAAATATGTGCTCCTAAATATCCAGTTGCCCCTGTAAGGAAAACTGTTTTCGGATAATTCACCATATCTAATTCACTTTCTTCTGATTTAGTTGTTTCATAAACCGGAGTCGTTTTCGTTTCATTTTCCATACATGCTACATTCATATTTTTCTCTTTCTTTAACAACATCTTTTCCATCTCTTCAATATGAGAGGCTAATTTTTCTATGGTTCTATACTTAAAGAAATCTTGAATTTTCAAGTTAGGGTATAACGGTTTTAATTTAACTAATGCCGGCATAACTTTTAAAGAATGTCCACCCAAATTAAAGAAATCATCTTTTAAACCTATAGATTTTACGTTTAGAACTTCAGACCATACCTTTGCAATGTCTTTTTGCACTTTAGTTTGAGGTTTAAGTTTACACTCATCTTTTTGCTCATGACCAAACTCTATTTTTGGCAGCTTTTCAAAATCAATTTTACCGTTCGCCGTTATTGGTATTTCTAACACATGAGAGTAATATTTAGGGACCATATATTCTGGCAATACATTTGATAAATGTATTGCTAACTTATTTTTCTCTACCCCTATACCGTCCACTGTTTTATAATAAGCTTGCAGTAACATTCCATCTTCCGTTTGGGTTACTACAGCCTGACTTATCCCCTCAAGTTGTAACATTGCATCTTCTATTTCACCTAATTCAATTCTGTGCCCTCTAATTTTAACCTGCTTATCTTTTCTCCCCATAAATTCTATATTTCCATTTGGTGACCACCTTGCTAAATCACCTGTTCGATATAATCTTTTACTATTGTCTTCTGAAAATGGGTTTGAAATAAATGTCTGTTTTGTTTTTTCTTCCTGCTTCCAATACCCTTGGGCCAATCCTAAACTTTCAATATATAATTCACCCATAGCCCCTACCGGACAATGTTGCATATATGAATTCAATATATGAACCTTTGTATTAGAAATAGGAATACCAATTGGTATGCTTCTTAAAAGATTATTGTCGCCTTCTAAAACTGGTATGAAATAATACATTGCTGAAACGGTTGCTTCAGTAGGGCCATACTCATTTACCAGCTGTACTTGGTTTTTAAAAGTATTTTGCCAACTTCTAATAGCATTTGTTGATGCAGCTTCTCCTCCCATTATTATAAATCTTAAAGAACATATCTTTTCGCTATCCAGTTTAGTTAATGAAGTTGATAATTCATTGAAAAATACTGTAGGTAAGTCAGAAATAGTTGCTTGTGTTTCTTGAATAGCTTGAGCATATGCGACAGTTGAATAGCGCTGTTCATCACTTAATACATATAGTTCCGCCCCATTTAACAAGGTAGAAAAAATTTCCGATACAGAAGAATCAAAACTATGGGAATAAAACTGTGTTACTTTATCATTTGGAGAAATCTGAAATACTTCATTTCTCCATTCAACTAAATTTAATACTCCTTTATGCGTTAATAATGTACCTTTTGGTTTTCCTGTTGAGCCTGAAGTATAAATTACATATGCCAAGTCATCTGGTTTATTTAAAATTTTCACATCATCATTTATAGTCGTACGATATATATCCTCTATTATTGAAACCTTATAATCACTTACATTCAAATGACTTTTGAATTTGTAACTCGTTATAATTCTACATGCCTCACTGTCACGAACTATATAATTTATTCTATCCTCAGGGTATTTTACATCGATTGGTATATAGGCAGCACCGGCTTTTAATATTCCAAGCATAGAAACGATACTATTCATACTTCTATCTAAAAATATGGCTACCTTATCACCTCTTTTTATACCTTTTTCGAGTAAATGTTGAGCTACTTGATTAGAGCTCATATTTAATTGTCTATATGTTAAAGATTCCGTTGCAGTCGCTATAGCAATCCGATTGGATTGTCTATCTACTTGCATATAGAATTGCTCCTGTATATTTTGAAAATAAGGATATAGTCTTTCTGTATGATTTACCTTTTTATATAAAGATTCTTCTTCCTGTGATAGGAATGAAAGATTTTCATATGCTACTGTTCGTTGATGAATGAATGCGTCCAGTATAGTAAGTAAATTTTGAGTAAACCTATTAATTGACCCTTCCTTGAAGAGATTAATATCATACTCAAATGAAACCTCTACATAATCAAATCCTTCCTCAACAGCTAAAGAAATGTCAAACTTACTAATATCTTGTTTATTAGGTAACAATTGAAGCTTGTACGCATCATGTTGCTGTAGAATATCTTTCTGATAACTAAACATAGTAGAAAAGATCGGGTTATTTCCAAAGCTTCTATCAGGATTTATTTGTTCAATTACTTTATCAAATGGGTACGATTGGTTTTGGAAAGAATTCAAACATTTTTCTCTCACTACTTGTAATAGCTGTGTTAAATTTTTCACATCATTTAATTGTGTTCTAATTGCTAGGGTATTTACAAAGAATCCTTGTATTTGTTCAAATTCTTGATGATTCCTTCCAACAACCGGTGTACCTACAATAATATCTTTTTGATCCGTTAGATAATGTAACAATTGAATATACGCTGCTAAAAATAGCATATACATAGAAACATTCTCTTGTTCACATACTTGTTTCAAAGACTCTTTCATTTCATTATCTAACTTCATTTCAAATACTGTACCCTTATTTGTACTTTGACGATTCCTACTAAAATCTAAAGGAAGATTTAGTATAGGAAGAGGTGCTGCAAGTTCGGCCATCCAATAAGATTTTTCCGTATCCCACCGACCTAAATTTAACTGCTCCTGTTCCCACTCAGCATAATCTACATATCGATTAGAGATAGTTGGCAACTCAGGATTTCTACGTTTTGCAAAGGCACTATATACCTTCATTAATTCATCTAATAAATTCCTTACACTCCACTCATCTGTAATAATGTGATGTAAATTGATATATAAATAAGAATTTTTCTTATTCAGATTAAAAATTCTAATCCTAAAAAGAGGGCCATTTTCTAAATCAAATGGTGTATGATCCGTTTGATTTATTATTGTACGTATATATTCTTGTTGTTCTTTTTTAGACATGTGTTCAATCTCATCGTGAATCAAATCAATCGCTATTGAGTTTAAGATGACTTGTCTAGGCTCCCCATTTCTTTCAATAAACACTGTTCGTAGCATTTCGTGTCGTTCAACTAAAAATCTTATGGTATCTTGTAAAATATCCTTTTTTAAACTCGGCTCAATATATATGTGTAGTGGTGTATCATATACTCTATTAATGGCGTTATACTTATTTAAAAACCAGATTCTTTTTTGAGCACTTGATAATTGATAACTTTCCTTATCTGCAACTTTTAATACTTGCGTCTCCTGTTCTTCCCTATCATGATTTACTGCCATTAATTTATCGATGTAAGCAGACAGACTAGCAATCGTTGTATGCTCAAAAATATCTCTAATTTCAATTTTCAGATGAAACTCTTTTTGAATTTGATTTAACACTTGCACAGCAATTAATGAATGTCCCCCAAGTTTAAAAAAGTCATCATCTCTGCCGATTCTATATTTCCCTAAATTTAAAATCTCTGCCCATGTTTTTGCCAATCTTTTTTCTGTTTCACTTATTGGTGGGACATATTGCTTCTGCATGTTTTCAAGTAAAGATGGGATTTGTAATTCTAATTTTTTTCTATCTAGTTTCCCGCTTGGTGATACAGGAAAACTTTCAAGGTGAAATACATAATTTGGCATCATAAAATCTGGTAAACTTTCACTTAAGAATGTTTTTAATGCCTCTTGTTTTAGTTCTGTATTGTCTTTTGATAAATAAAAACTAACGATTTTGTCGTTTTGATAAGTGAATACTACAGCATCTCTCACTTCTGGATGTTTAAATAATGTTCCTTCAATTTCATCCAGCTCAATTCGATACCCACGTATTTTTACTTGATTATCTTTCCTTCCGATAAATTCTAAATTTCCATTCGGTAAAAGACGTACTAAATCTCCAGTACGATACATCTTTTTATCATGATTATAGGATTTATCGAAAGAAATAAACGCCTCTTTTGTTTTTTCCTTTTGATTTAAATATCCGTTGGCAACTCCATCACCGCCAATAAATAACTCACCTACTACACCTGACGGACATAACGTATTAAACGGACTAACCACGAAAACTTCACTATTAGCAATTGGTTTACCTATTGGGATATTAGAGATTTCTTTTTGTATCTCACCATTTACTTCATACATCGTTGCACATACAGTAGTTTCAGTAGGACCATATGCATTAAGAACTGGAATCTTTAGCCCTAATTTACTTTGCCATTTACGAACTGATTCAACAGGTAAAGTTTCCCCTCCTACAAATACACGTTTTACAGAATTTAATTTAAGTAACATTTCTTTTGGCATATCAGCTATTAATTTAAAAAACGCAGTTGGTAAAACCACATTTGTAATACCATTCTTTTGAATTACATTTATAAATTCCTCTGCTGAACGTTTTTCGATTTCAGAAATTAAATGCATTCTTCCTCCACATAGCAAAATCGGAAATATTTCCATAACGGAGGCGTCAAAAATGATCGTTGCAAATTGTAAAAATACATCTTCTTTGCCTAAATGAAATGCATTGATTACTGAATATGATAAATTAATTACGCCTTTATGTGGTACAACGACTCCTTTTGGTAAACCCGTTGAACCTGACGTGTAGATAATATAAGCTGCATCTTCTATGGTATGTGTAGACGCAATATTTTCTATAGAATTAGCGTAATGAAAATCTTCTAGATAAATTGTATGAATCGCAAACCTTTCAACCAATCCCCTGTATTCTTTCTTCGTAATAATCATTTGACTTTCGCTATCTTTTAAGATGTATTCTATTCTTTTTTCAGGAAACTTTGGATCAATTGGTACATAAACTCCACCTGATTTTAAGATGCCTAGAATCCATACAATGGTATCAATCTCTCTCTCCATTGTAATACTTACACGTTGTCCCTTTTTCAAATCATTTTCACGTAAATAATTCGCTATTTGATTTGACCTTTGCTGCAATTCATAATAGGTAATGGATTTATCCCCCATTGAAATTGCTATTTGATTTGGCGATTTTAATGCTTGTAAATCAACTAATTGATCTAGTGTTTTTGAATTAGGATATGTAAGGGCATTTGAGTTCATTTCTTTGTTTAGACGATGATCTTTCTCTAAAAGTAAATCCAATGAATGGATAGGTTCGTTCACATTCTTCATTAGTTTTTGTAACAAATATATATATCTTTCGACTAAATCACTAATACTCTCTGGTTTATATAATGCTGAGTTATAGTCAATCTCAATTTTATTCTCTGTTTCCCCTTCATATCGCATTATTCTCCAAGTCATGTTAAAAGGATTTACTCTTTTACAATCTGTTAAAACTGTTGACTCAATATCAGGAATTTTTAACTCCGGTATCTTCATCGTATTAAATGCTGTGGAATATACCATAGTATCATTTGTATTTGTATTTAGATTTAAATCTTTTACTATATGTGAGTAAGGATTATGTTTATACGTAATAGCTAGATGAATAGATTTATTCACTTTATTAAGTATCTCCTTAAATGTATCTCCCTTTTCTATTGTTATACGTATAGGTACTGTATTAACAAAGTAACCAAAAGTATTTCGTTCTTCTGTATGTGGTCTAGTATTAATTGGAATACCAACTATTATCTCTTCAGCATTTGTCATTTGATGAAGTAAGGTACAATAAGTACTCAACATTACTCGATAAATACTTATATTATTTTTTTTAGCAAAACATTGTATTTGATAAAATAAATCCGAATTAATATTCTTACTTATATTTTTATCTGTATATCTTTTTTCATTCATTTTATTAAAATCAATAGGAAACTCTGTAGGAGTTAATTCACCTTGTAAATAATCTTTCCAATACGATGATCCATCTTTATATATTGCACTATCAATAAAACCCTCCTCATACTCTACGAGGTTCTTATAAGGAGATTCAAATTCTACATTCGTCTTCCCTTGAAGTAATTCACCATACGTATTGGATAATTGTCGGATGAAAACTCCTAAACTCCATCCATCGTAAATAATGTGATGAAACATTAAATGTAAAATAAATGTATCTTCACTGAATTTAATGATGTGGAATTTAAACAAAGGCCCCTCCTCTAAACTAAATTTCTCATTCACTATAGATTCTAAGAAATTTTTAAAAATAGATTTTTGTTCTGTGTTTTTAAAAGCAGTTAAGTCCTTAATTGGTATATCAAATTCTACATTCCTTTGAATTAATTGCTTTATTTTTTCATCCCTCTTCTTAAATATTGTACGTAACGCCGGATGTGATTGCACTATCGTAGTAAGCGTTTTCTTTAAAACCTCTATTTGAAGATTTCCTTTTAACTTTATTATAATCGGTTCATTGTTCATTCCTTTTTCTATTTCCATTTGATGAGCTATCCATAATGCTTCTTGACCTACTGTTGCATCCAATTCTTCTACAATTTCATATTTCTTTTGTATTTCTTTCATATGAATTTCTCCTTTTATAAATATTTAAAAACGGATAATATTTACAGTTACAACTATATGTACATATTCTGCAATTTGTAAATCTATATTTTCCGACTAAATTCAACATTTATTTCGCTTATTGCATAGTTATTAAAATAATGAATAAAACTCATATTTATACTTTAACCGTTCATACTTTTATTCAATTTAAGCATAAAAAACCATTTCACTAATAATTCTAATTTCTTTTTATACAGTAATCTTACATATTTTATTAAAGGAAATAACCTAATTTATACCCCAAAAATAAATTCAAGAATATTCCAACTGGTCGCTATATATATTTCTAATAACATAAACTGTAAAGGAGGAGTCCGTACATAATGGAATATAGATTATTAGGTAACACGGGATTAATAGTTTCAGAGATAGGATTCGGTTCTTGGGCAATTGGTGGAGATGAATGGGGGGCAGTAAAAGATAATGAATCCATTGATGCAATTGAGAAAGCAATTGATCTAGGGGTCAATTTTATTGACACTGCTGATGTTTATGGATTAGGTCATAGTGAAACACTCGTTGCAAAAGCTATAAATAATCGCAGGCAAGATATAATCCTTTCTACAAAAGGTGGTTTAATTGGTCATCATTATGACCCCGATCAACCAGCCGTTTATGGAGATCCTCAAAAGATCATTGATGCGTTTGAGGCTAGTTTACTGCGGCTTAAAACTGACTATATAGATGTGTACTTTTGTCATATTTGGTGGGATAAACCTGAAGAAACAGAAGCCTTTCTACAAGCATTCCAAACCTTAAAAAAATCTGGCAAAGTAAGAGCTGTTGGTGTTTCTACTAATGATTTAGATTATATAAAACATTTTAATCAGGATAATGATTTAGATGTCGTACAATTCGATTATAGTATTTTGAATAAAGAACCTGAAAAAGACATCCTTCCTTATATTGAAAAACATAATTTAGGTGCTGTGATAAGAGGTCCACTTAAAATGGGAATTCTAACTGGGAAATTTAATCATGAAACTAAATTTCCAGACGATGATTTAAGAAAAGATTGGCCCAAAGAAAAGTGGTTTAAAGATAGCTTAAACAAAGTAGAGAAATTACGTTCACTTGTACGCTCAAATCGAAGTTTAGCGCAAGTTGCTTTACGTTATGTTTTAAGTCATCCTGCCGTTTCAGTTGCTATTCCTGGTGCAAAAAATTCTACTCAGGTTGAAGAAAATTCTTCACACTTAACTCGTCCATTATTGTTAGATAATGAAATTGAATTCATTAAAAAGCTTTGATCAGATCATTATTCACCTACAAAAATTATGCTGATTCTTCTACCAAATCCATACTACTACTTCTTCTCAACTAGAACATATCTTTAACACTTCCACCCTATTTTTCTCTCTTTTTCCAACAATATCTACAGTTTATAAGGTAGTTGAGCTCTTATATTCAACTACCTTATAATAGTTCTACATTAGATTAAATTACCTACTACATTAGTTGCATACATGCTAGGGCATCATGCAAACCAAATAAACAATTAATTCAGAAATATTTTTAGAAACTTCATTATCTCACAATTAGTTTTTTTGAAATAAATCAAAAAATTTTTCTTTACTTTAAATTCTATAATTCATATAATCTTCTATGGAATTACATTTTTTTCTAAATAGCTCCTCATTTCTAAGTATTCAAAAGGGCAATTACAAATTATTACACCCTTATGTTTAACCAAGTAAAATAAAAATCCAGTTTTTCACAAGGAGAAGTGACTGCATGCAAGATATTTTAAAATTATTTCCGAGCGTTGACGGAAATGAAGAAAAACAACAACTTTTATTAGAATCTATGCAGAAAATAATTAAAAATCTTGACCGATTAAAAAATGAAGAGCGAGCTACTTTAGGTAAATGTGAGGAAAAATCAGAAGGATACTACAATAGCTTGATTCACCAAAGTCATATACCACTAGCTGGAATCAATATGTCTGAGGTTATAGAAGAGCTAAACCAATTTATGAATGGCCATCCTTATCCAAATAAATACTACTTATCGAATGCTGTACCACTACCAAGTATTCCATCATTATTGGGTATACTAACCATGGCACTTTTAAATGGTAATGGTGTTTGGGATGTCTATGGCCCAGGGGCAGCAGAAGCAGAAGTAAAAGTTGTATCCATGCTTTCAAAACTGATTGGTTATAATCCGCATAATAGCGGTGGTTATACAACATGGGGTGGACAAGGTTGTGTATTTTCGAGCTTACGTTTAGCAATTTCTAAACAATTCCCATTAGCAAAAGAATATGGTGCTCCACAAAATGTATATTGCTTTACTTCTGAAAATGCACACTATAGTTTATTAAAATCAGCTGAAGCAACTGGAATTGGATCAAATCACTTAATTAAAGTGAAAACTGATCCTTATTCAAATTCTATGGATATAGATGATTTAGAGGCCAAAATGATACAAGTTATTAATAATGGCGGTATCCCCCTTTATATTCTAGCTACTATGGGATCAACAGATACTTTTACCATTGATGATATAAAAAAAATTAAAGAGAGCGCTGAATCAATACAAAAAAAATATAAATTAAAACCTATTTATATCCATGCGGATTCTGCAATGGGTGGATTCTATAGTTTCTTTAATAATTATAATTTCGAAGAAAATCCACTTTCATTTGAACCTAACTTAAAAAATGCTTTACTATACGTACAAGATAAAATGCAATACATGGCACTTGCTGATAGTGTATGTTTTGATTTTCATAAATTAGGACAAACACCTTATGCTTCAAGTATTTTAATTGTAAAAAATCATACTGATTTACAACTGATGGACATTGAACAAGATGACACACCTTATCTTGGTAATAGGTCATATGGAAGTTATCATACAGGCTATACCTTAGAATGTTCACGATCTGGTAGTGCTATTCCAATGTATATCAATCTATTAGCCTTTGGAATTGAAGGATATCAAAAAATATTAGCAAATTATATTCGTGTAAATCTATTATTTAGAGAGAAGTTGCGCAAGGCCCTCCCTCAAGTCGCAATCACAAATGATTTTACATATGGACCAATTACAACTTTTCGTTTCTATATGAATGGAGATGGCCAAGAAAATTGGGAAAAAGAACGAATAGGTCTTGCAACAAAAGAAGAAATTGAGGATACAAATCAGTTAAATATAGAACTATTTAATTATCTAGGAAAAAATCGCGATCAAATATTTTTAGGCGATACAACTCGCTCATGTGTAGTAGACACAATAAACAGTTGTGATAGAAATCCGATTTCTACATTAAAATTCTTTTCTATCTCTCCATATACAACTGTTGAATGTATAGATGAGATCGTAGAATTTCTTTATAAACATATTTCGATTGCTACTAAACAGATTCATTCATATGTTTCATAACCATATTTGTTAGCGCTTTAATAGTTAAACTTAACTAAATGAAATAAAATTTTTAATCCTTTTAATTACTATTCACTATATCAGGAAAGAGGAAAAACATATGAATATAGAGCTACTTGATACACACCACGTGAAAGATGCAGCACATTTACTTGCACATTCTTTTGTGAATAATGAACCTCTTGTAAGCAGTTTACAAATTCCTTTTGCTCCTTTTCACAAAATGTGCGAAGAAATGATGAAACAAGCTGCATCTCAAGCTATGTCATTTGTAGCAATAGAAAATTTTCAAATTGTTGGAGTTCTTTTAACAAAAAAATTAACCCAGCCATTAATAGATACAGAGAAAGCGATTGAACTATGCCCGCAAATGGAACCTATTTTTCAACTTTTAGATACATTAGAGACAGAATCTATTGAGTTTTCTCATTTAGATAAAGAAAAATTGGTCTATCTAGATATGGGCGCTTGTCATCCAGATTGGATGGGAAGTGGTATAGTCACTACCCTTCTTTCACATGCCATTCAAGAGATAAGTAAAAAAGATTTTGATTTTATTGCTGCTTGTACAAATAAAATTTCTCAAAAAATCCTTAAAAAACTGTATACGACCTTTGAAATGAATGAAATAGTGTATAGTAAATTTCTTTATAAGGAAGCATACCCATTTGCTAACACAACAGCTTCCTTAGCAGCTCAATTACTATATATACCTCAATCCCAATTCGTCATCGAGGCCATATAAATTTGTGAAGAAGACTAGCTGTACTTTTGTGCAGCTACTTTTTTATATAGAGTAAATTAGTAATAGATATTCTTACATAAGTGCTACCTTTCACACTTTAAGTTCTTCGAATTCAATAGTCACTTTCTCAGCATGCCTTATTTCTCTGCTTAGCCTACCTAAATATCCCCTTCTATTTATTTCAACATGTGTCATCATGCTTTAATGTCATATGCTCCATTATTTCATCTATACAAGTAACTTAGACACTTCTCCCTATTTAATAACTAATCTTTTACTTTTTAAGTAACGATTGATACACACCTTCCCACTCTTAAATACTTTAAAATTTCCACCTAATAACCCCTTAACACTCCCTATAATTCTTACAATTCTCTTTCATTTTATTTATCTATTCATTCATCCCCCATATCCTTTATCTACCTAATCTTCCCCAAAGAATCCAATGTAAAATTCATGATAAAAGAAAACAACCGTATCATATGTAGATTATTTAAGGAAAAAGAGTGAGAATTACTGGATTCCCCTTTCTTTTGATCTTTTTTAGAAGCTCTTTAAAGTCTAATTCTATTACATTCCTGCTTGGTAACATGTCTACTAAACATTAACAATTTGTATAGCTACATAAAGACTCTACTAATTCATTAAAGGAATCTCCTTCCCCCTATCGAATTATTGTAGAGGAAAGGAGAGGAATACATGGAAATTCTAGGATTAGATCCTCGCGCATTAGCGACCTTAGGTGCACTTGAATACACCAATCGTCGCAATAAATTAATCGAAGACTCGGAGAATAACATATACGAATGTAAAGAAATAAAAGAAATACTTCAATCACTCCCTAAAGAGAAGCAGATTGAGGTTCTTGAGAATCAAGCTCACTTTGAAGCTGTGGCAAAGATGATTGAACAAAACAATTTAATTCTTTTAGAACAGATGAAAGCTCTACAGCTAATTCAGAAATAACAAACTTATGATTGATTAATTCTACATATGCTTCCATAAATAATGTATCTTTATTTATACCATCAGCCTCTGTTTTTACAGGGGCTTTTGTTATGCGTTGATTCATATTTTGAATTTGAATGGTTTCTTTCACATGTACGAATAGATCTTCTAATAAACCTGGTGTAGACTCTAATTCTTGTTTTTCAATTTCTTCTGTAACAGCACTTATAAATTCCCATAGTACCTTTGCACCTAGTAGTTCCGCTAATCGTTTTTCACACATTTCAAATGTTTTCATGTTCATACAAATACACTCCTATTATTTATATATAATGATAAAAATATTGTTTTTATGTAAAATTTCCCAAAACACTTCCCAAACTTACACTTCTAAAAAATAACTACATAATCTTAATAATCTAACATTATTCAACACACTTCGTGTTGTTCTGAATCAAAAAAAATGGTTTGGACTGTAACACCATAAAAATTCGCTAATTTTATTTTTATATTATCCCTTGGAATTCTCTGACCATTTTCATACATTTGCAATGTACTAACACTGATTCCCACAGCCCTTGCCACTTCTTCTCTAGATTTTTCATTTCTTAAATTAATTAGATTTTTGGCCACTCTTTCATAATTCATTTCTTCTCCCCCTAAAACCACATTTCGTGTTGTTACTTAAAATATAAACTGCACACTTTGTGTTGTCAATAGATTCTAATTATCAACTTTTAAAAATTTTAATTATTTAACACATATTGTGTTAATATATTATCAGGTGATAGAATGAAAACGTTTGGAAATATAATTCGTGATTTAAGAAAACAAAGAGGAATTACGCAAAAAGAACTTGCTCACTCGCTTCAGCTAAGTGAAAGTACAATTGGTATGTACGAACGGAATGAACGTCAACCTGATTACAATACCTTGATACGTATAGCAGATTACTTTGATGTATCTACTGATTTTCTTCTAGGGCGAGATTTTAATGTTACAGAGGACAGAAACAAAACAGAATTAGATCAATGGCTAAAAGATATAAAGTTTGCACCATCCCAAAAGCGTGAAGAATTAAAACGTTTTTGGAAATTCTTAATGCAAGAAGAAGAGTAATCAAATAAACCTCCACCCCGACAGGGTGGAGGTTTATTTGATTACTCTCATACTTTATAACACCAATGGTCACAGAATTGGTCAAATCACCTACAAAATTCATTCAATTTTGTTGATTGTATCTCTTGCATCGTTCGCAGCACACGCCAGGAAATATTTAATGTAATTTTGATGTTACTATAACTTTTAATATATTAGAAATAATTCTCAGATTCACTTCCTTAGCTAGTAGTAGCGTTGCATGGGTATGACGTAAATCATGAAAGCAAACCCTAGGAATACCCGCTTTATGAATATCTAAAACTATTTCTACTTCGAAAAAGCGTTAATAAAGTGGGATTTTCAATGCATTTATAAAAAAGGAATCCTCCTTTGAAACTTTAGTTTTTATAATCTACACCCTTTTTCTTATTCTCTCCATAAGTGTCGCCTGAGAGTAGCGGTTCTTCTTCTCTATTATGTATCTTGGGGTTTAAATATCAGATTATATAACTTTGGCCTGTTTTATTTTTTCATCTGTTCTTTCCTATTTAAAATATCCTTTTTAAAAAACAACCTATCTCGAACCATCTCTTTAATCGGTACTAACGTCCCCGACTTCACCAACTTATTTAAATTCTGCCTTGAGCATTCTAAAATCTTCAATGCCTCTGAAGTATTCACTATTTCATCATTTACGAATTTTATTAGTTCTTCCTTAGATTCAAATTTATACATTTTTCTTCTCCTTTATATACAAAATAACCATGTTGATTATCATTAGAATTATCGCTAGTATGGTACCGACGATACAGATATAACCCCAAGTGTTTAAATTATTATAATCAAGAATTGATACAATAAACACTAAAACAATGTCTACAGGTAGATTCGTCCAGATAAATTTTTTCATAATAATATGGAATGTGATATAATCTTAAATGCAGGAGAGGTTTCCCTCCCCTGTGTGCTTATTCTGAGTCGTTTCCTTGGTCGGGGCGACTCTTTTGTTTTTCCTCTTTTACCTTGTAGTATGTATCTACGATGTTTTTAACACCTGCGGTTACTTGAGAGAAAACCGTTACTGTTGTAGCTATACACCTAAGATTATTATCCAATCCACTTTGTTCACCTCCTATTCTTTATACTCTTATAACACACTATAAGTTGACTTAAGTTAACAGTAATCAAGAATATTTTTCCTGTAAACCTAATTTTATCCTATGAAATCGACATATATCTGTTATACTTAATATCGCAATATATTTTAGGAGGAACTAATTTGAAAAAGTATCTATTATTACTTGTCTCTGTATTTTTCTCCCTAGCACTTGTGGCTTGTGGCTCAGAAGAAAAAACAGAAGAAAAGAGTGCGCCTACTGCCTCAGACCAAAAAGGTATTAAAGAAAGCAATTCGAAAACTAACGAAAAAACATTGCTAACTAAAGTTGGAGAAAAGCAAAAATACAATGCTCAGGGCGGAGTTATTGAGCTTATGAAAATTAAAGAAATTAATCAAACTATTGATGTAGCTCCAATTAAAATGACTGTTCAAAACATCAAGCTATTTGAACTATCTGACCTTTCAGAACAAACGTTAAATGCGGCTAAAGAAGTCTATCAAGCTACACCTACTAACGATGGAAAACTACATTATATTCAAGTTATTTATACTGTGGAAAATACCTCAGATGAGAATATTAGCTTCTCTAATTTTGATAAGGTAGTACTAAGTAATGGCGAACAATTAGAAGCCAATCGTAATTTCATTACAGAAAAAAGCACTTCCTTTGATTACTTTGGGAAAGTTAAACAAGAACGTGTCCTAGGTTTGTTCTTTAATGGAGATCCAAAAGATATTACTAATGTCAAATTCATTACAAGTTCAACATACCAGCAAAAGTCGTATGATACGATTACTGATGGTCAACAAGTTCAATTTGATTTATAAAATAAAAAAGCCCTCTCATTCGAGAAGGGCTTTTTTATTTTATGGTACCTCTACATATGTTCAATTAGCTGTAATATAGAAGACACTAATTTTTGATTTTTTCACTTTATATTGCGGTGAATCATTCACCGCTACCTTATCAATAAAAGATGAAATATTTATATATCTTATTTACGTAATTTATGTTATGGTTTCATATGTTAATTAATTACAATTCTTTCAAAAAGGAGTATACATAATGAAAGCAAAGAAACTAATAACGTTAGCTTTACCTGTTATGTTAATGGCAGGCTGTACTACTGAAACATACGGACTAACGCAATCAGAATATAAACTGGTAGATAAACATTTTAAAGCTGATAAATTAATAGAAGATATGAATAGAATGCACTATAGCGATGAACAAATTGAGCAACAACTAAGAGGTGCATTAGCAACAATCAAGTCTGAACAAGAAGAAGCGAAAAAGAAGTCTAAGCCGAAAGAAGAAATCCAATTAGACTCCTATAGTAAAGAAGAGAAATCCGATACAGGCAAATCTAAGAAGGATATAGATAATGTTGAGGGGTATCCTACAGATGCGGTAGGTAAGAAAGACGTAAGTACAAAGAAACTATCAGAAAAAGAATATGTCACTCGTTTATTTGAGTTACGTCTGGACTTACAACAAGAATTAGATAGACTAGATAAAGAAATTAAAACAATGTTTGATGATGGTGGGGAACTTACAAAACCTACTATAGATGCGATTACAGATACAAGACTGGTACTAAATGAGTTAGAAGCTGTAAACCCACCTAAGAAGCATGAAGAATTCCATGAGTATGTTATAAAATCGGGTATAAAAGATAGTAGAGAAGGCTTAAACCGAGTAGAAGAAGATGTTAGAAAGTTTATGGTCGGTGGTATTAGTACTGCAAGACTAAAAGAAGTTTTAGAAAAAGGTATGCGTGATATAGACTCTGGACCTGAAATGTGGGAAACATCATTCGAAGATTTTGAAAAAGAATTCCCTGGAGTACAACAGAAAGTAATGGATAAGAAACAGAAAGAAATAAAAGACGCTAATGAAGGAACTGTTAATATCTCCGCAAACGGTAAAGAGTTAGTCGCTGATTGGGGTACATATAGAAATGGTGAATTTAATTTAGGTTTTGACTTAAAGAAAGATGGTACATTCTTAATGTATGAGAGTGAAGACAAAGAAGAGCGTAAACAAACTCATATGTTGGGTGAATGGAAGTACGATGGGATTAAGAAAATAATGACTTTCACGTATAAGAAGTTTATAGAGCATGGTTCAGAGAAAGAAGGTATAGACTTACCACCATATGCGGAATTCAAGATAAAATCCTTTAACGGTGATACATTTGAAATGATGGAATTAGAAAGTAAAGTAGTTATGAAAGCAAGGAAACGCTAAGAAAACAAGTAAGCAGGATAAAGACGTAAACAATAGAGTATAGAGTGAATCTATTAAATAAGAATTAAAGGAGTAGGAGAAATGAAGAACAAGAAACTAATATGTATAGCACTCCCAATCATGTTATCAGGGATAGGTTGTTCAAATAATGACATAGAAAAAGAAAAGAAAACTGATAGCTTACAAGTAGCAGAGTCAGAAAAGAAAACTGAAACAAGATCTGATAAGGATGTTATAAAATCGTTAAATGAAGAAGTAGATAAACTACATAAAGAGAAGGACGAGTTAGAAAAGAAGATACAAGATGAAAAAGCTAGTAAAGAAAAAATAAGTAAAGAGAAAGACGAGTTAGAGAAGAAAATACAAGATGAAGAAGCTAGTAAAAAAGAAGCAAGCAAAGAGAAAGATGTAATTAAAAAGGAAGACAAGATAGAAGACAATACGAGATTCAGTACTATAAAAGAGTATCAAGAGACAGTGTATAAACTTGCTAATAAGTTTGAATCTGAATTACGCGCAACGAAACCAATAATTGAAAAAGATAAAACACTATTGACAAATAAAGACGAATTAAAAGCGCAGTATGATAAAGTACAAATACAGGCTGACAAGATAAAATCCCTTCACCCACCTCAGGAGTACACAGATTTACAAATCGGACTGATAGATTCCTTAATAGTATATCAAAAGGCAGTAGACGGCATGTTTTCAGGTTTAGACGAAAGGGATAAAGAAAAGGTTAAAGGGTATGAACAATCTGTAATTGATGGTTTGACATACTTTAACGATTCACTAAACGCAATAAAAGAAATAAAGGAATAAGATATGTCCTTTATTTTAGGAGGTTCATCTTCATGAAGTTTGTACGCTCTATATTTAACGCATTTCGTTTACTGAGTAAAATCATAAATCCAATACTTAAGGCATTATCTAAAAGTAAATTCTAAACATCCTAATAAAAAAAGCCGACTCCTTTAATTGGAATCGGCTCTATTTATTCAAAAGGACGAAATTTTTCTCTTAATGGCGCTAACTCTTCCGCTAACTTTTCTACATCAGGACGAAAATAAACTGCAATTCGATTTGATACTTTCAAAGGTGTTATACGACCTTGTTTTACAAGCGTGTGTAATCGCTGAGTTGTAACACCTAAAACATTTGCAGTTTCAGGAGCTGTTAACACAACTTCTTGTGCTATCTTACGCTTATCTTCCTCACTTACATTATCCATATTATTCACCCTTTCCTTTCATATATATAGCAATTAAATTAATAATCAATGCTACACTTAAAATCACCGTAGCCATAATGCCTAAGTAGGTGGTCATCTCTGTTGCTCTATAATCTGTCACTGTAACCACTAATATTAAAAATAATACTAATACGATAGTGTTTCTATCTAATTTCATTTTTACATGGATTGGATTTGTGTTATAATTTTTTTAAGGTTGGGGGAATTTTTTCCCCCGTTGTGTTATTTGCGTCTAGTCTTGCGGGCTAGGCTTTTTTCTATCTCTTCTTGCTTTTTCTTCTCCTTTCTGTTTTTCATATCGTTTATATTTTTCTTTGTTATTGTGACTCCTACCACCATGCCTACTATGTAAGCTAGATTTTCAAGAACCTTTTCTGTTAAGTCCCAATCCATGTTTCTCACCTCCCTTACATATATAATTATACCATACCTGTTGTTTGTGATTAACAGGTATAAGTTAATTAATTGCTATAAAATAAAAAAGGCCGTCATTTGACGGCTCTTGTTTTTACTTCACATACACATAGGCTTCATTTGCTGTTACATAGTATATTTTGCCTTTGCTATTGTGAACTTTATATTGCGGTGAACCATTAACATTTACTTTTGCATCAATCATAAATCCTAATCCTACATCAACAGAACCCGCCACCTGCAAGTACCCACTCACAGAGTTAAGTGTTAATTTTAATATCTTCCTTTGCTGTATCCTTTCATGATTCCCACTATGTCTAACAATCCTATCTAAACTTTTAACTCTGCCTAAACTACTGAATTGATATTTACCTTCGTAATCCTCTATATCCTTCCACCCTTCAAGTTCATTACTCACCCTTGCCATTCACCCACCACCTTCTATGTTAATAGGAAGTAATTTGTCTAGCCCCTCCCTCCGTTAATTCCTTTATAAAATAAAAAGTAGCGGATTCGCTACTTTGATAATCACTCATTCCATTCATTTAAGTCTTTATATAGCACTTTATATACCTTTTCAATTACGTTTCCATGCCAAGAATTTTGTTTTCTATCCTCTTTAAAGTTAAATTCACTTATATCACCATTTATATTTAACCACTCCGGATTCTTATGAGCATATTGATAAATGAACATCCTAGCTTCTTTTAATGAATTGAATTTTTCTTTGAACGGAAGTTGCTCATTCCCTTTATGCCTAACTACTTCGTATACTCCATTTTCTTTTTCTCCTCTCGTTTCGAAATACGGATTAGTAAAACGACTCAAATTCCTCACACCAACATCTCCCCTTTTCTAATTAGATTCATTATACAAAATAAAAACGACTAATTTTGAAAGGTTTCATAATTTTTCGTTCATTGTGTTCATTTGTTTTGTTATCTTCCCTTAACAACAAACAAGACGCTACAAGAATGACCGTAGTGCCTACAAAGATTTATATAATTTATTACCCAATACGGTAAATGAAGTTTTATATAACATAATTGTCATTAATACCCATCTGCTATTAGGTGGCTTTTGTACGACAAAAATGAAGCTTTTACCTCTATTGAACAAACTTATATTGAATGAAAATACTCTCAATAACTTCCCTTTCAACATTATACATCCTTATATTTTTTTATAAAAATATAGATTATTCAACCAAATAACTTTAACACGTGTTATAATACGTGTATAGAAAGGAGGGAATAAGGGAGATGGACATTCTAAATATTTTAGACAAAGTAAGTGGGATTTCTTCTTTCATCTTAGCGATCTACATACTTCTTAAAGAAAGCAAAGAAGAAAAAAATAAGCGTCCTCAACGCAAAGGTTCCAGCCGACCAAGCAGAAAACCTAAGCGAAGAAAGCGCAAGTCACCCAATTGGAAACTCAACCAACTGGTTGGGTTTCTCAAAAAAATATTATCATCTCCTATATCTATATGTCAAAAACTTCATTGATTTTAAATACTATTTGTTTATTTTTAACAATTCGTTTCTTTATTGTTACAGACTTTTCTAATTTACAAATATTGGAAACTATCTACTTAATAGTGATTATTTTATGGATTCTGGTCTTTACCATTTCTATTATCAAGAAATTGAAGAAGTAAATCCATTATACTATATTTAGCAGGAGGAAAAGCTAATGAGCACTTACCAAGATCGCTACATCTACCCATCTATTTTTGATTTTTCTAATGAGCAGGTTACTATTACATTCCCTGACTTAGCAAATTGTCATGCTAATGGTACTAACTATGAAGATGCCTTTGAAATGGCTAAAAAGACGTTAGCAACTCATCTATACGAAATAGAAGAGCAAAAAGGAAGTATTCCATCAGCTTCTAATCCAGCTTCTATTCAAACTAAAGAGAATCAAGTAATCGGATTAATGGAAGTATGGATGCCACCATTCCGTAGTGAAATTGAAAATAAAGCAGTAAAGAAAACATTAACTATTCCCCATTGGCTTGATAAAATGGGAAAAGCTAATAATGTAAACTACTCACAAGTATTACAAGATGCATTAAAAAAACATTTAGGTGTTACTGAAAACAAGAACGTATAAAAGAGATGAATTATCTTCATCTCTTTTTTCTTTACTAAAAAAAATAACCGTCTAAGATGAACGGCTATTTTCTCTTCATATGAACTATTTTTACTACTCTATACTGGTTTTTCTTTATGAATAACTTTCTTTTCAAATGCTTTTCATTTCTAGAAACTACTTAAATCTTTTAAGGCACGTTCCATATTTATCGTATATTCAGACCTACGCAACAATAAAAACACTTTCAAAAAATATGGGAATTCCTCATATTCTTTTGCTGTAACTTCTATTTTTTTCAAAACAATAGGTTCCATCTTTTCTCTATTAAAACTATTAATTTCACAAGTAATTTTTGGTACATCATTATATATATACTCAACAGAGAAGAATGTTAATTCATTAAATTCATCTGATTCTATATAGAATTCAGCACCTACACAGGAACTTCGATAAATTATTATAGAGTCTAGAACTGATACAAAAGCAACAGTTAAATCAAAGTATGTCTCAATTTCTGTTATCTTTGGAATCTCATAACTGTGTTCTAACTTATTTCTTATTCCATTGAGTCTAGTAAGTGAACGAGAGTTAAAAACGCCTGACTTGCTGAAGAACTCCATTTTTTTATCGAAGCCTAAATTACTTTTTTTCACAATCTTAGATAACCCTAAAACCTGCAAACACATATCCATTTGGCACTCTATAGCTCTTTTCAAATGAGAAATACAATTAATTAAATGAATCTTATTCATATCACCTTGTTTATTACTGATTTGCTCTAATTCATATTCGGCAAACTTAATGAAATCATGAGAGTCTAAATCATAATCTGGAATATCAGATTCATTAAAACTAAACGATGAATTCTCCATAACTAGAAAGTAATTCATCAGGATTCCCCTTAGTTCTTTTGATTTTTTTAGTGTATTAACTACCACTCAATTTTCCCCCTCCCTTAAACCAAAACTTATTTAATCATTCATTATAAGGGCGATATTTACTCCTCAATGCTTCTAGCCCTTTTTTCTTCTCTTCAATATCTTCACGTAGAAATAAACTCACCCGCTCCATCTTCTTAAATGGCACAAGTTTACCATCTTTAATCATTTTACTAATTCTCGCTTTACTAATCCCTAAAACATCCATTACCTCTGGTGTCGTTAATACCTCATCATGTAAAAAAGAAAGCAGTTGCTCTTTATCCTCAAACTTGTACACTTTATTCACCTCTTTTTTCTTTAAATATCTCATAAAGTCGTAATGCAGTATTTATTATATAAAGGACTAAAAGAATGATTAAAACGATATCCAAAACAGTTTTAAAAATACTCGCTTCCACTGAATCTCGAAAATACGCAAAGTAAAACAGTGTAACGAAAATAATTAAGATGTTCGATGAATTACTTGTTTTCTTCATATTGTTTACAAATTGGCAAGTTGTTATAATGTGTATAGAAGAGAGAAGGTGGACTTCTCTCTTCCGCTCAAAATCATTTTCGTTTACGTCTGGCTGGGCGTTTTCGTTTGGTTTTGAGCTTTTTTACTTTTTCGTGGATGACTAGGACTTTTTCAATGAGTGTTAGTGCTGTAAGTATCATTCCTAGTATCAGTGCTAACTTTGCCAATTTGTTTCCCCCTTTCGTTCTTTCTATATTTATTAGACCATATCTATTAACTTAGGCAAATAGATATTTGTGCATTTTCCAATTGTTTTTTGATATTTTTATCAATTTAAATTCTAATCAAATCAACATTTCCTCTTAATAATTTGTACATCTACTACTAAAAAGCATAAAAAAAACACCCTATTTGGATGCTAAATATAACAATAATTTCTTTTAAAAACCAATAAAGTAAAATTACTCAAAACAACTACATTAAAAGAAAAAGAAATTCAAAAGGTCATTTTTATTTGGTGGACTGAACTGAATGATACATGTGACAATAAATTTAGGTATCTGGCTATGAAAATACAACTAATTCGTGATGACTTAGATAATTATCAACGAAATTAAGCCTGTACATGTGGAATAATCCCCCCTGTAAACGGCTTATATACTCTAAAACCCTAGATGTTTCTCTACCTCTTAGATCCGAAGTTTTAAATTTCACATGAATTTTTCAGACACCTTGCAAACCAAACTCCCTCCGCTCGCGCAGAAATCATGAATTTATTTACTCATACTCACTAAGTTGCATAAGCTAACGTACCCACATACACTTTCCAAAAAAATTATCCATTATACTAGCTAAGCCATGCAAGATATCCTTCCTGCTCATTTCTCATGTAAATATACGTAATAAAGCGACAATGAAGTTATTTACGTTTAAAAGTTTAAACAAGTATAACCCCGTTCTATAATTAGGACGAGGTTATACTTAAAATCGTATAATTTTTGATGTAAGATATTCACTACCAAAAAATATAACAATAAATTCGTTTAAAAAAGACTTCTTTGGCTCTTTTATATATTTCTTCTTGAGCGTTTATACATTTTCATTGTAACTAACCAGCTAGTAAATGTGATTGCGGCAAAAATTAATAGCAAATTACTATACAAATGAGTGGACAGATCAGTATTTATAGGTAGTAATTTTCGATTTAGCAAATGTATCGATAATAATCCACCTACAATCGCAATACCCATTCCTTCTGATAGAAAGCTTGTAAAATTAAGCAAACTCATTCCAGCACCTGTTTCCTTTTGTTCCAAACTTCTTGAAACGATGGTAGAGATAACTGTTTTCGTAAAAGAAAGCCCGCCAAAAACAAAAATTACTATAATTGTTATGACCCAAGGCGTTGTTTCTATAAAAAGGGCTGCTACTAAAAAACTTATAGAAAGAAATGCAACTCCAGTTGTTAATACAAATAGAGAACCTTTCTTATCAACAAGCACTCCCCCAATATAACCGAAAACAATAACACTCATGGCTCCAGGAAAAATAATCCCACTTCCAATTGTGGCAGTACTTAATTGGTAGACATCTCTCATCATATAAGGAACCATAGAAATAAATCCTGCTACGGTTCCCAATATAAGTCCTCCACAAATGATTCCAATCATAAATGATATATTTTTTCCTAGCGAAGGATTAACAAAAGGATTAGACACTTTCCTAATATGTTTAACAAATATCAAGAAACATATAATGCTAACAACTAAAAAGGAAACTCTATAAGATGTCGTAAACATTATAAAGAATACAATACCTACGGACATAAATATTATTCCTTTAACATCAATACTTCCTTTTATTACATCTTCTTGTTTCAATAATTTTGCAAGGAAGGGAACAGTGATAATCGTTACAACAGGCAAAAGCAGTATATAAGACCAATGAGCATATTCGGCAATTACTCCACCAACAGATGGTCCGACACCTTCTCCCATTGCTACAATGGACCCAATAAGACCAAATGCTTTACCGCTATTTTCTTTTGGAATATAGCGCGCAACAACAACCATTACAAGTGCTGGAAATGCAGCTGCGCCAGCTCCCTGAATAAACCGAGCCATAATAAGTGCAGGAAAGAACGAATGTCCAACAAACCCGATAACTGATCCGAAGCAATTCACTATAATTCCAAATAAGAGTAGCTTTTTGATACCTAACTGATCTGATAGTTTTCCATATACAGCTGTTCCTATAGAAAAAGTTAATATGAATGCTGTGTTTATCCAGTTTATACTTGCTGGCCCCTTATTAAAATCACTAGCGATATCAGGTAATGAAACATTCAAAACCATTTCATTTAAAACACTGAAAAAAGAAAGAACACAGAGCCATAATAAAATTTGATTATGGCGTAATATTGAATGTGAATGAGATGAATTCACACTTTACCCTCCAATAATAAGGGTAGACGTAGTTTATAGGGTCATTGATACGCTTTCCCTCTTTAAATGTACCCAATTATATTTATTGCACTTCATAAATAATTCCTCCCCAAAAATGATTTATAAATTATATCACATATATATAATTTATAATAAAACATATTCTACAATACGTTGTGCATAGATAATAAATTAATCCGACAATCCGGAAATAACATATTTGAGCATAAAGAAATAAAATTCCTTAAAGAGAAGCAGGTTGAGGTTCTTGAGAGTCAAGCTTATTTTGAAGCTGTGGCAAAGATGATTGAACAAAACAATTTAATTCTTTTAGAACAGATGAAAGCTCTACAGCTAATTCAGAAATAACAAACTTATGATTGATTAATTCTACATATGCTTCCATAAATAATGTATCTTTATTTATACCATCAGCCTCTGTTTTTACAGGGGCTTTTGTTATGCGTTGGTTCATATTCTGAATTTGAATAGTCTCTTTCACATGTATGAATAGATCCTCTAATAAACCTGGTGTAGACTCCAATTCTTGCTTTTCAATTTCCTCTGTGACAGCACTTATAAATTCCCATAGTACTTTTGCACCTAGTAATTCTGCTAAACGTTTTTCACGCATTTCAAATGTTTTCATGTTCATATTGAACACTTCCTTTTCTGTATTTTTTACTATTAATTGGACTATCTAAATTATGATGGAACAACTATATTGGCAATCAAATTCTCTACCTCTATTATCGTAAACTATAGTTTACAAGAGGGGCTAAAAATAGATTCCACGCTTGTTCCTAAAACTTTTGCTATTTTTATAGCTAACTTAACGTTAGGTTGTTTTTTATTATTCTCTATCTCAGAAATATAAGTGCGCGATAAACCAACTTGTGCCGCTAACTTTTCTTGTGATATTAGTTTTTCTTTCCTTAATTCAGCTATCTTATTCATTCCTCTACTCCTCTCCACTTATGTATTCATATGATTACAAAACAATTGTAAACCATAGTTTACTTAATCGTCAACAATGTTTTACATGTTTTTTCTCTATTTTAGTTTCTTTTTGTAAATTATTGTTTACAATTGTACTAGGAGGATTATATATGAAGAAAACTCTTGGTGAAATTATAAAAAATTATCGTTTAACAAATAAACTATCCTTACGCGAGTTTGCTCAAAGATGTGATGTTAGTCATACTTATATAGACAAACTTGAAAAAGGTGTAGATTCAAGAACTGGAAAACCTGTAGAACCCACACTTTTAGTAATAGAAAAGATATCAAATGCCATGAATATAAGCACAAAATCCTTATTAGAAGAAATAGGATTTATTACAAGAGATAATATTGAGGTAACTGATACAGAATTAGAACAGTGGTTTAAAGCTATTAAAGGTGCCTCTCCTCAAAAGCAGGAGGAATTAAAGAAGTTTTGGGAGTTTTTAATACAAAAGGAAGACTAAATTAGGTAAAAGGCCTCCACCTTGAAAGAGTGGAGGTCGTGAGCTTGAGCCTCTCCAAGGCCATGATTGTAGAAACTGTGTCAAATTAACGTTTGATGCAGTTTTTATTTTCCGCTGATTTGACTCAGGGTGGCGGTCGACTGCAACAGGTAGTTATACATCCCTCATCTCGTTTTCAAAAACGAAATAGGAGGTACACAAAATTGATTAAATTACAGGTACGATTTATTAAAACGTTCTCAACTTGAATGGTCCAAGGAACTATTGCAATTTAAACATTTACCATCAAAAAACATGGAAACACTTAAATATAAGCCAAAGATTTGATAATTAGTTAAGAAGGAGCTTTTAAAGCCTCCTTCTTATTGATAATTTTTCTTTACCTTATAAAAATGATCAGTTACTGTTTTATCAACAAAATAAACAAACGTGCCTCTTATACCTCTAGTTAATAACACATAGTAAGCATTTAAAACATATTCTCTAAGTTCCTCATATGATTCAGATTGTCCATCAAAACCTATTGGAATTGCATTTCTGTCTTTAACTTTATCAACATTTATCTCAAGTCTATTTGTTTTAATATCGTAATAAACATCATCTCCAATTATTACACCACAGTAATTTAAATCCGCTCCTTGCAAAGTGTGAACACAACCTACTTCATTTACCGAATTATTCGAAGAAACCCATTCTTCATCGGTAGAATTCCAAATCAGCTTATATCCATCAAAATCAAAATCATAAATAATGTCTCTATTATAAGGATCGCGTACAATTTTCTTACTAAATCTTTTAGAAGCCCATTCAACATAATAGCCAGCAGCTATACGACATAAACTGCATTCTTGGTCGAGGTCCTTTATTACTTCATGCAACTGTTTTACATTTTGAGCCTCACGAATATTATACTCTCCAAAGTTTTCACATTCGTCATTAGTTAAATCAATTCTAGATTCAATTCTTTCAATTCCAAGGAATTTTTCAATAAAATTAATATATTCATTTCCGCCATGTATTCTATGTTGTTCATTTAAAATATATCTTTTGTACTTCACACTATCTTCTTTCAGAAAGTGATCAATTAAATTGTTAAATTCTTTATGGTTTATATCGGAAGGCCTTACAAATTGTAAACTATCCCTAAGTACAATCAAGTGATTGCTATTATTAAATGCTAAACTTAAATCATTACAATCCCCTTTATTCAAATATTTTAATACATTGGCTTGCTTTGCATAATATTTTTTCATTCTGTGGGCTTCATCCACTATTAAAATATCAAATTTTCCATTTACCAAATTTTTCCCTCTAAGCATTTTAACTCTTGTTAAGTCTAATAACTTAAGCAGTTGAATAATTTTCTTATGATTTGGCACTTGAGGTACATAAATACTAATTCTATCTTGTGAGACTCCTCTTGTATAAACTAACTCAAATACTAATTTTATAACAAGTAATGATTTACCAGTTCCTGGTCCACCAATAATATCACTTATAGATTTCACAGGAGTTTCACTTACTAAATTGGTAATTATATCTTCTAATGTTTCTTGTTGAAACTTATCCAAGCATGTAAATGGGGAATATTTAAATAGTAAATTGTTTGTTACAATATCTAAGTTTTTTGTTAAAACAAATTTATTTTCATACATATGGTTCCATATTTCTTCAACAAACCAGTCTACTTTTTTCATAATCTTAATTTGATCTGGTATATTTTGATTCAAACGGCTATTTATAATTTGACTTCGACTATACTTGCCATCTGCTAAAATTAATTTAAGTAGTTTTGATTCCACTCCTCGTGCAATAGCTTCATCCAACTCTACTCCAGAAAACACTAGCATTTTGTCAAAACCTTTTTTTCTTACATCATTAAAATGATCTACACTTCTGGTTTTCACTGACGTAGTTATACCTATATAAATCTGAGTTTTATCATTGTCGAAAAGTATATACACTGTAGATTTTAAATGTAAATGTTCAGGTAATTCTTTAATAGGAAATTTAAACTCTTTATTAGCTACTTTAATTCTATTAAGTGTACTCAAAAAAATCTCTCCTAATTGATTATTTACTATATTAAATCAACTCATATTCAATTATTATAAAAACACAAAACTAATTTATTAAAACAATAGACCTTTTATACTGATTTAGTATAATACAACGAATTATAAATTACCCTTGAGCTTTGTATTGATAAATCAATATAATATTTTTCTTTTAGTACTTATAGTATAGCTATACGATTTTATCAATCAAAAAATCATATTTTCTCGAAATATTCCCGCCTCTATAGTTCCTTATATTTTTATTAGACCTATTAACTTTTTCTACAGGACATTTCCTGGCATTCTTCTCTAAATTTCCTAAAATTAGCTCTTCTTTATCCACATTTATTTCATTTGCAAATAAATGTAGATAAATTAAGACGTCAGCAAGTTCATCCTTAATATTTTCAAATCTTTAAGGGTATTATCAAATTGGATGATGTCTAACATTAAAACTACCTCTTTAAATAGAATAAAACGAGTTTCCTATACGATATATGTAACTTCATCCATGTATAAAATTTTTTGTCCAGTCTCTTTTAATTATAGATAACATATCAATTAGTATTCTATTCATTTCTTCTACTACAATTTTACTATTAGGCATTAATATATTAAAACCTATTACTTTTTTCTTTTTGGTATGTTCCCAACCACCTACAATAGCTTCAACCTGGTAATGTTCCTGTATTTCGTATATTAATGAATATAATAGATTTTGTTCGTTAGATAAGAAATAACGATCATTTATCATCAAGTATTTATCTTTAGATCGTGAAGAATTCTTATAAGATATCTCAAGTAGTTCCTCACGACTTGATTCCTTACTCATATACGACTTAGCTTCAATGCTATTCATTTTTTTATAAATGTCACCGTTAATGTAGTATCTATAATTTAGAGTTTTAATTGCATCTTCTACTTCGTGTATTGCTTGTTTTTTATATTGTAACAATATTTCATCTGTTAAATCTTCTCTAGCTATATCTATCAATTCATCTTTAAAGATATTATAACTAATATCAGCTGCTGTCGTAGAGATTTTAGAAGATATATGATCAATATACTCAGAAATAGAAGCGTCAGAAATCTCGAACATAAATTCACTGTTTTTTCTAATAGGAATTACTTCTAAAAACGGTATATCCTCTTCGTCAAAATATTGAACTTTTTCCTCTTCGTTTGCATGTGTTACATAAACCTCTATTACAAATGGACTGGGATCATCATATTCTCCTCTTACTACAACGTCGGCTATAGAATCTCCTATCCATTGCTCAACTTCAGCAAAACGTTTTTTGTAAAACTTCAATATATCTAATAATGATATTTCGTAAGAAACTATATTAATTGCACTTAAAAATTCTTTGTATTTCCTTTTAAAATAACTTAAATCAATTTTAAGCTTTATGTCTTCTTCTTTATTCATCTTATTAACGAGAAAGTGCTTAGCTTCAAAATGTAGGAGAGTTTCACGAGAGACAACACAATTATTTCCAGGCCTATGACTAAAGTGGTGTTCTCTTTTATTCCCCTTTTTAAAAATCACATCCTCATGACAGTGTGGACACCTGTATTTAATATTTTTATATAGCCTATCTTCAATATGTACGATATCCGTTCCGCACAAGGCAAAATTAAGTTTTACACCCATCTCAATACACTCCCTTTATATAAAAATTAAATTTATTTACAGCATTCATTATACTATAAATAACACCATATTTTTTCCAATCTTTTATGAACAAAAGTTTTAATAGTACATAGAGGGCTCAAAAAAGAAAATTTTTGGTTTTACAATTTTGAGTAAAGTAAATAACCGTTCTATATGAAGATTATTAAGAAAAAATGAGTGCAATTTACTGAGTTCTTCTTTTTTATCATTGTTAAGGAGTTCTTTAAGTCTAATTATATTGCATTCCTATATTGTATAACATATAAGTACCTACACCCTCGATATACCTTTCATTGCTCTTCATTCCTAGACGTCGCTTCTCTACCGATTTGCCATATTTCTTTTCTAGTATATAAAAACTAAGTTATAGTGTGAAATTAATGCAATCTGATTTAAATTACTCATCGATTAAACTAAGTAAATCATGATAATATTTTAATAATATTACTTATTTTAATGGGGGTATTTTTTTGAAAAACATAAAACAATCAACAGACCTTGAGTACACATCAATTGAAGTAACTACTAAATTACTTAAAGCAGTACAGGACTTTCAAACTATATTTGATTCATACTTTAATGCCCTGATGGAATATTTAAATGCAGGAATAGTAAGTAACGCAAATCCAAATAAGATCCACGAATACGAATTAGGTCATCCTACCCTATTTAATTTAGCTAATCAACTTCAATTTGCTTATTTACAATTACCTAAAAATCTCCAAAACAGATTATTAGATTTAGAATTTGATGTATTTTTACATTGTAATAATATAGTTGATTTTTATTCTTTTAGGAGCTTCTTGTTAAAAAAACAACGCTTTAACAAAACAAGTACAATTGCAGTAAGAGTAGATGCAGAAATTCAATTAGCTGAAATGCTTATTAAGAATGATTCTTGGAGTAAATTATCGAGATTACCCAAAAGAAATTTCAATTTTTATCAAGAAGAGGAAAATCACCCTAAACTAATGGAAGAATTAAAATTCGATTTAAAAATTCCAGAAACAAATAATATCCAAAGTGAACGAGAAGAGGTTAAAATTTCTGAGGTTAATGAAAATGTAATCATTGCAAGCCCTAGTATTAAAAATAACATTTTTAATACTATCACCGAAAAACTAAAATTTGGCGAAACCATATTGGGATTGAGTAATAGTTATGTTGAGAAAGCAACAAGTATATGGAAACATATAGTTGGATAATAAATTTTTAATTTACTAAGCTCCCGCTCTAAAATTATTTCTTTTCTTTTAGCTATTATGTGGGCAGAAAATTAATAACTTTAAAGAATTTGGAGCCAATCTAAAAAAAAGGGCTCCAAATTCTTATTTTCATCACCTTTTTTAATAATTGGATTAAGACGATACTGTTTAATATATGATATAATTCCACCTGACTTTCCCCAGACGTTTTAGAATAAAATAAAATTTCTAATTCATCAAATGCACCTTTGTTTAATGGGTAAAATCAATAAATAATACATTAAACATAGACTAATTGTAAAATAATTAAATAATCATATACTAATATATACGAGTGTAAAGAAATAAAAGAACTACTTCAATCACTTCCTAAAGAGAAGCAGATTGAGGTTCTTGAGAATCAAGCTTACTTTGAAGCTGTGGCAAAGATGATTGAACAAAACAATTTAATTCTTTTAGAACAGATGAAAGCTCTACAGCTAATTCAGAAATAACAAACTTATGATTAATTAATTCTACATACGCTTCCATAAATAATGTATCTTTATTTATACCATCAGCCTCTGTTTTTACAGGGGCTTTTGTTATGCGTTGATTCATATTTTGAATTTGAATCGTATCTTTCACATGTATGAATAGATCTTCTAATAATCCAGGTGTAGACTCTAACTCCTGCTTTTCAATTTCCTCTGTTACGGCACTTATAAATTCCCATAGTACTTTTGCACCTAGTAGTTCTGCTAATCGTTTTTCACGCATTTCAAATGTTTTCATGTTCATATTTAAACACTTCCCTTATCTAATATTTTCTTAAAAATAATTAATAAATTATTTTGTTTTAGGAAAACAATATAGAAATGAAATTCTCACCCTAATAAGTACACGTATCGTGACATTACTCTTCAAAAAAAAGAGTCCAATCAAAATTTAGTACCTTAGCTATATTCTTTGCAACAGGAACACTTGGATTTCTTTCACTACTTTCAATCATTGCATACATACTTCTAGATATTCTTGCCTTATATGCAACATAATCTTGTGTTTTCTCTTTATTTTTACGTTTTTCCAATAACCAAAACCTCATTATTCCCCCTCTTTCTTTGTCACAAAATGTGTAACTAATGATTATATTACATAATTATAAGTATGAAATCAATGTTTTTTACACATTTCGTGTACTTTGTTAAATGTTACAAATTGTGACGTTATAATTGTTATAGAAAACACCTAAAAGGAGGTAGCATATGTTTGGCACTAGACTACACACTCTTCGAAAAGAACGCAAACTGCGTCAAGAAGACATGGCAAATCAACTAGGGATTGCTCGAACTACATATGCAATGTATGAACAAGGAAATCGAGAACCTGATTATAATACATTGATACAATTAGCGACTTTCTTTGAAGTATCAATTGATTACCTCCTCGGTACAACTGAAATGAGACAAGTTACAGACATACAAGATCCTGAGCTTTATCAATGGTTTGAAGATATAATAAATGCGACTCCTCAAAAGCGTGAGGAATTAAAGAAGTTTTGGGAGTTTATAATACAAAGAGAAGACTAGATTATTTAAACGACCTTCACCTTGGCAGGGTGGCGGTCGTGAGCTCGAGCCTCTCCGGGGTCATACTAAAAAAGAATCACAAACCACCGTTATATGTGGTATTATGATTCTTTTTTCTCTTAAAATTATCTATCTAGATACCTACTGGTCACAATTTGGTCACACTTCAATATAAAATAATACCTTACTCATAACAAAGTATTCTCATCGTTAGTAAATTATCCAATTTAACATTTTAATTAGTATTCAGAGAATCTTGCAATATAACCATTCTTATGCATTCTAAAAATGAATCTTCCTGCTTAGGTCCATTTAAAAATTCCATTCTCGATTTCCTAACCCAACTCGCTCTGTTAGAATCATTAATAGTATCTTCTGGTACTGGGAACGTCTCTTCTAATACATGAGCACATTTCCTCTGCCTAATACCAAATCTAAACCAAGATAGAGCTCCAAGCGAATTGCATCCATTACGAATTGCCAGTGGTAGCGCCTGTAAACTTTCAGGAATTTCTTCATTTTGAAATACGCCCAATTCATTTAAAGCTAAAAAACAACCAGCATCTATTGCTATCGGCTCAATAACTTCTTTAATAAACTTGAAAACCGTAGGTATAGGGTTGGAACCACTACTACGATTTTGACTAGTAATTTCCTTTGCCAATAACAACTCAGCAATTTTTTTATATTCTGCACCTTCCATATATAAACATACTAGTTTTTTTAACTCTTCCCATAATTCCTCCCACTCAGCAGTTATTTCAAAAGTATCCTCCAATAAAATTTGCTTTGTTGTCACATAGTCTCTTATTTTTGTTAGAACTGTTTCTGTTTTAATAGTTTCATCAGGACTAAATTTTATTTTATTTGGATGCATATACGACATTACTTCAAAGAACACATTTAGCCAATCCATTATATTCAATGAAGAAACTTCATCACTTTTTACAAAACCTCGTTTTTCATATGCTTTCCACATCTCTAGAGAACGAAATAAATCTACACCTGCTTTCATTGTTGCTAAATTAAGCCACTCCGGTGTTTCTGAATTATCTAGAAAATCTTCTTTTATTTTTATTATTCGTCCACGTGCAATTTCTAAGGATTCCTCAGTTACAGCTTCTTTCTTTTGAAATACTCCAAAAGTTTTCCCTAGCGTACCACTTATACTATTTTGGTCATCTAATTCTGCTAGAAGTGAGGTTAGTATAAGATCCTCATTAGAAGCATATCCTACATCATATTCACTACTAAGGATATAGTCGATAAATCCCTCAATTGGACTATGCACTTCGAGAGAAGCATCTGGTTCTTTCATAAGATCAAATCCTCGCAAAGTATAGAAGCTTTTACGATCTAACTTTACCGCCAGTGGATCATCTGGAACTAGTACAGCTATTCCTTGATTTGAAAAACCCGGACGCCCTGCCCTACCAAAAGCATTTAATATCATTGACTTCGCCCTATCATTATTAACACCCTGTATATTATCGGTCTCTCGTGGATCCCCCATTTTCATTCCAGCAATAACGACAGCTACTGCCGGTAAATTTAAGCCTTGAGCTAATGTACCTGTCGCAAACATAAGCCTTGCTTTTCCATTACTAAACATATATTCCGATGCAGCTTGTTCCACTTGTAACATCGCACTACTATGTACAGCAATCCCTCGACTTAAATAATCCCATAGTACTGTGTCCAAACCTAATTCTTTATTAGCTATAGTTAAAAAACATTTTACTAATTCAGGTAGCTCCTCAAGATTTCCAACTGCCCCTTCTATCGAACCTTGTACTTTTCCAGCACTACTAAAGGCATGATGTTTACTAGAAAGGATAAAATTAATTACAGGTAGTTCACTGTTTGCTATTTTCTCTGCTAATATACGAGAAGCCGTATTTTTCCAACTTTCAATATCTGGCAGTTTTTCATTCTTGGATACCTTTATTTTGAATGAAGTCGGAATCTGACTTACTTTATAATCATTATCTCCATCTAACGTCCACGGACCCGATAAGCCTGAAATTAACAACATATCATTTTCGAAATACAAGTTCTTCCTA
The DNA here is from genome assembly GCF_052044835.1 of Bacillus sp. 22475. Taxonomy (NCBI): domain Bacteria; kingdom Bacillati; phylum Bacillota; class Bacilli; order Caryophanales; family Bacillaceae; genus Bacillus; species Bacillus sp. 22475. The sequence continues at coordinate 104,916 of NZ_JBQENW010000012.1, forward strand.
TTACCAGTTAACTTATTAGCTCTCTTTTGATACTCTGGATATTTTTCTAATAAATCATTACGGTCAAGTGCAAGCATACTCCTCATTGTTCTTGTCGGTCGCCACCTTATTGGTTCACAAACAGCATTTGAATCATGGACATGTTTTAACCAATCACAAAGTTCTTCACCATTACTAATCATTGCAGACATTAGAAGAAACTTAATATCTTTTGCTAACTCGATTAGGCGGGTTAACAATATATCTGCATTAGTTCCTCTTTTTCGGTCATTAATCAAATGACATTCATCAAAAATACAAAGCGTACAATTTTCAAATTTTTCAGGGTATAATCTTAGAGCAAGAGCACACTTCTCAGGAGTCATTACTGCTACAAACTTCTCTTCAAAGCCAATTTCCTCTTCACTAAGTGTCGTGTACTCTTCTCCTCCAACAAATGAGCGTATTGTTATATCATTAAATTCTATTAATGCCTCTTTCAAGTCTCTACGTATTTGATGAACTAGAGCATTTGTTGGAGCTAGATACAGCACCCATCCCCTAGCCAACGCTTGTACCATAGCCATTTCAGCAACAAAACTTTTCCCACTTCCCGTTGGCATCGTAACAACACAATCTTTAGATGGGCCAGGTAAGCATTGCTTAACATACGAAATTGCTGAAGGCCAAAGAAAAGGTCTACCTCTCTTATGGATAGTTCCTTTTGCCCTACTTATAAGATATCTCTGGAACTCTTCTCTATACCTTTCATTCGCACCATTAGGGAACGGCGTTGCATGTAGTAATGATCTGAAACGGGTCTTCTGAATAGCAACAGCTAGAATCGAACTGAAATGATAAACATCTGAATATTCTGTATTACGTCTATCGTGTTCAACTGATGATGCCTTTCTTACTTTTTCTAATATCTGCATACATTGAAATAATCCATTTTGATCTGTGCCTTTTAACCATGAAATATAATAATTAACTGATTCTATAAGTTTAATATAGAAAGTAATCCTAATCTTCTCCATTAATTCATCATACTTCTCAGAGAATTCTATTTTGGGTGCAGTTATAGGAAATACGAGACCCTTGTCCAATTCACCATTAATAAATGTTCTAAGAATTTGTAGAAGTAATGTAGAGCTCTGGCCAATATCCAAATACGTTAAACCTCTAATATCAATTTTATCTTGAAATTTTAGCACTTCAAGTGTTGATTTCGCATTAATGTCAAAACCGCCTATCATGTATAAAAGGGCAGACTCTAAAGCAATATAATTTTTATAATGTTTAAAGTGATCTCTTAATTCTTCCTCTTCTTTATCATCTAAAAGACTTAACAGGCTATTTAACAAAGATAGTGCTTCTGCTGCTACAAACGCACAGGCAGATTCGACTTCTTCTGAAACTTCTAGTCCGTTAATTTTATCAAACACAGCTATACTTTCCATTGTATCTGCTAATTTCCTTAGCATATCTCGAACTTCTAGCAAATCCTGATGTAGCAGTTCTTCTTTAACACCCAATTTCAGCTGAGTAATAAACAAATACCCCTTTGTTAAAGCCCTTCTGTAAGAAGCTGAATCAAACTCATCTAAATCAGGAACTTTACTGAGCAATTCTTGAGCATATTTATCATACATTTTAAAGCCCCCTTACAAATTTACGCATCTCTTCTGAGACTTCATTAAAAAAACGTTCGAAATCGTTAACAATATTTGGCATTATAATGATATTATCTTTTGTTAGTTCCAAACTGGTAAATGCATCGCGGTTTTTAGACCAATCTATTTCTACTGAACTATCATAATGAGGATTGGGTATATAAGTACGTATCTGTCGCCAAAATGTACCCACTATGTATCTCTGTTTCTCACGAGGCAAAACACTACGAATATTACTAACATCTTGTCTAATCCTAGTCGTATGCTCCTCACCATCGATTTCTTGAAAGAATTTTAATGCCTTTCTAATCGCCCTATTAGGATCATCCTTATAGGCTTTAGATTCTATTAATGATATTCCTATTTGTTCTTCATTTTCATAAATAACTAAACCATCAAGCCCATGATCCTTTGCTTTAACATGTACAGGGCCAATTGCAATAATATTTCCATTTGGGTGCAATTCCGTTCTTTCCTTAGCTATAAACATACAAAGGTGCCAAATCGCTTCAGCCAACCATGGATTTCTTTCATCACGTATTTTGATATCTGTTAAGCTATTTTCGTTTTCCCCTACTAATTCATATACGCTGTTCAATATATCTAGCTTTCCCTCAGGAGTGTCATCAAACAGTACAGAACAGATATTTAAAGCAACATCTAATGCACTTGCCCGCAAACCTACTAAATAATGCCCGATAGAACGCAAGGTATTTTCGTTATCATTCCATCCACTCACTACCAATGTTCTATGAGTCGAAGAGTCATACTCCTCTAAAGTAACATGACTCTTAAGATACTCTACCGCTTCTTCAACAGCAATATCTATTTTTTGATTAAGAGACCTACTATTTTCATTATCTGCAATTTCCATACCGGATATCATCCTCTCTATAGCTAAAATAGCTTTATGACAAAGACCACACGAAATTTCACTAAAATTCACAATAATCATTATACCATTAACTATTATTATCGTATGCCTATCAAAATACAATTTAAACCATAAACCGACTCATTTCGAAATTCAGAAAGAAGAAGTTCATTTAACTACCGCGCTTTGCTTGCTACCCTCTACAAAATAATTTAGGATGTTGTCCTAAATCATTTCGTAAAGGATACAATTCAGCTATTTATTTCACGGCTTTTGTTTCGAATGAAAAATTCTATTATATTAAAATTACGTTATTCGTTTTAATACTCGCTTATCATTTTTGTTTTTTTAATTCACTCTCTTTCCAACCATTAAACTCATAATAAAAAAGTTCAGGATCATATGCCTTAAGATCATACATAGATGTTGCATCTAAACGTTTAGATAAATCTAAATGAAACCCAGCATATTTCTTCTTAACAGGATATAAAGGATATCCCATAATAAAAGCAAGTTCTGTCCAATCAATTAAATTATTTTTATTACCACAACACACTTTTACATCTTCACATCTATAAACACTCTCACACTTCGTACAATAGCAATAAGACATCAATAATCTCCTTCAAATGTTTTTATTTAATCAGCGTTTCATTCTTAAACAAACTCTTGAAAAGCCGGATTAGATTCCCATTTTTTATCACTTACTAAGTCTATGAAATAGCTTATTACTTCCATATTATTTTTATTGCGTATAAATCCAATAGGATCATTATCCTTCAATAATTCAGCAATTGAATTAAGTAAAAGAAACGTAATTTTAATTGAAGATAAAGCTGTACTCCTAGCCTTCAAAAAGGAAATAAGGCCAATAATTATTAATGATATAAATTCACATTTTTTATTGTGGAATAAATATCCAAAATATATGCTATAATCTTTATAATTAATACTACTTTTAATTTAACAAGAGGTGAAAAAATGGTTCAGTCAATAATCCAATCAGAACTTCGCGAACAAGCTGGATCAAATAGCTTTAATAGATTTGATTATCAAGCTCATTGGACTCTTTACCATATGATTGAGGAATATAAAAAAAATATACCTTTTTATGTTTTTTGTGAATTTCATGATGATATGACTAAAACGGAACTTTCTGAACACCCTTCATGTGCAGAGTTTTTCCAAGTAAAAACAACAGAAAGTTTTAAAGAATGGACATTGAAAAGACTATTCAGGACATACAAAAAACCAAATGGAGATTTTAAGCACTCGTTTTTAGGTTTCTTATTCTATAATTTTTTAAAATTCAAAGATGAATGTACTAAATGTCATTTTGTTTCTAATATAGATATGGATGAAGATGTGAGAAAATGGCAGGCTGTTATTGAAGATAAGAAGCTACTAAAAAAGAAAGAACCTAAATTATATAATGAGATAAAAGCATTTCTAAAAATAGAGTATCCTAGTCTAAAAGAGCCTGAATTTACGTCAGTTTTTGATACATTCATTCAAAATACTTTCTTATATTACGGTGGACTTCCTTTAGAAAATTATGAAAAAAGTGTTGCAGGTGCCTTCTTCATTATGCTTGATAATGAAGATATTTTAACCTCAACAGGAAATAGAATTTTTAAAGATATATTAGAGGATGTAAGGAAAAAAAGTAAGAAAAAAATTAAAACACCTATTAGTTATAAATCTCTTAAAGAAGAAAAAGGAATTTCTTCAGAATCATTCTCTAGAATAAAAGATCAAGTTGCTACATTCTCAAAAAGTGAACAAGTATATCAAGATATAAAAATCAATTTTGAATCTCGCTTAGGTAAAATGAAAATGAAAATGTTAATTAGATTATTAGAAAAACATAAACGAAAAGTATTAGATAGTTCCAATGTTTTGTATTTGGAATCTTCCGAAGATATACTAGAAGCTATTGATGATATCCTATTAGATCACTACGATAAACTAGATGATTTAGATTTTGTTACAAAAAATATATTAAATGAGGTATTAGAAAAAAGTATTACTTTAATTGATGACGGAATTGGCATTAATAAAGTGTTAGTGGAGGCATTATTCTATGAAAGAATCGTTTCGTAAACAAAGAAAAATTAATCAATATAAAATACTGATTAGAAAACTTAGATTACAAAAAGAAGGTGTCCAAAATGAACAGATTAACTCTAAAAAAACTAATAGTAATTAGTGAAAGTGAAAAGAAATCTAGAGAAATCGAATTTAAAGAAGGCCTTAACATTATTATTGGAAAAAATAAAACTGGAAAATCTTCTCTTATTAAAAGTATTTTTTTCACTTTTGGATGTGAGGTTAAATTTGAGGATGAGTGGAAAAAATTAATCGATAAATACCTACTATATTTCCAATATGGAAATGAGTATTTTTGTATATTAAGAATAAATAAATCATATAAAATCTTTAAAACAAATCAAGAGTTTACTAGTTATCAATTAATAATTGAAACTAATTCTTTTCATGACTATAGTAAAGAATTAATGAAACTATTAGGTATATCCATGGATTGTTTAACAAAGAGTGGAAACCCAATAACAATAACTCCTCCTTTATTATTTAGATTTCAATATATCGATCAGGACAAAGGCTGGGAGAAAATTGGTCAAAGCTTCACAAATATGCAATATATTAAAGACTGGGATAGCAATACAAATAAATATGTTGTAGGATTCCTTAATGAAGAATTTTATAAAACAAAAAGAGACCGAGATATTATTAAAACAGACATCGTAAACTATGATATAAAAATAAATCATTTTGAGGAATTTATAAAAAATCTATCAGCATCAATAAACAAATCCAATACTGAAGATACTTTTGATAAAGACGATAATAATAGATACTCTAACAATAAAGAGCTAAACCAAAGTCTTGTGAACAAAATGGACTCCATTGAGAAAGAAATCTTAGAACTAGTAGAAAAACTCTCTAAAATAAAAAATAAACGCTATGAAAAAACCTTAGAGCTCAATTTTATAAAAGAAAATGTAAAAGAGCTAGAGGCAGATCACACATTCGCTATTCACGAAGATCCTAATTTAAAATGTCCGTTTTGTGGCTCTGTGCATGAAAACTCTTTAGAGAATAGAATTGAAATCGTTAAAGATATACAGACAGGTAGTGAATTAGTAGCACTCTTCCGATCGGAGATAAAAGAACTAGATTCAAAAATACATAAACTAAGTACAAGAAAAAAACAGTTAACACTAAACTATAAATCTCTTAAAAAGAATGTTGAACAAGTAAAAGAAAATGTATCTATTATCAAATCTTACCAAGATCAAGGAAAAATCGAAATGATTGATTCGAGTATAAAACAAAAAGAAGAAATTATTTTAGCAAGAGATACTAAAAACAGTCAAAAATTAATATTTGATGACCAATTAAATCAACTGAAATCTCCACAAAGAAGAAACTTGATCTCCCAAGCATTAAAATCTTATTGTATGACTGTTTACGATATCTTAAATATCCCTTCTTCTTTCATAAAACTAAGAGATTTCGTACAAACTTTACAAAAAACTGGAAGTGACAATCCAAGAATGATTTATGCATATCATATTTCTCTCTACTTATATAATTTAAATAGAGAACACAGTCCATTTAACTTTTTAGTAATAGATACCCCTAACCAACAAGGTCAAGATGAAGAAAACTTAAAAAGTATTGATTCAGCATTAAGTTTATTAACGTCAGAAAATGGCCAAGTAATAATTGGAACAGAAAGAGAAACCGGACATGAAAAAAACGCTAATAAAGTGACCTATTTAATTGAAGAAAGAAGATGTCTTACTAGCATAAATTACAAAGATCACATCGACCTTTTACGTTTACTTTTATAATTGATAATTGTTGTTCGCATATTGGTCACACAATATAGGAAACATAAGGAATTTTATGATTACAAAACAGTAAGGTTATAAAAGCATATTACTTGCATTACCTTGACAGTGTAGAGTTCATGAGTTCGATCCTCTCCGAGTTCATAGTTGTAGAAACCGTGCCAAATTAATATTTGATACGGTTTTTATTTGCCTAAACTCGTATTCTAAAACATCAGTGTTCACAGAATTGTTCACATTCCCTACAATATCTCTTCTATTATGTTAACTGCATACCCTGCAATAAATCCCCACGTTGGAGCAGCCTTCAAAATTTAATATACTTTTTCTCTGCTAACTTCATTATCCATATGCAAATTAATTTTATTAACCCTATATCCATGCTCACATATATATTTTATCAAATCATAACCCAATAGGTTATACAATCTCTTTTTCAATTCAGCCCCCCTGCTTTATCTAATTAAAGCTTATTATATTACTTTATAAAACCAATTTATTTTTAATTTAAACTTCATCAATTTTGAAGGCTGTTTTGCATATTCAAATATCAAGCTCATTGAAAGAACTCCGTCGAATCACTGTTTAATTTCACAACCAAACTTATTTTTTAAGTTACCTAGTTCATTTTAATCGTAGTCTCTACAACTTTATTATAGTTACGTGTAATACTTTCTATAAAAAATGAAATATGATACAAACAAAACATCATAAAACTTTTTTCAACAAAAGAAAAAAACTAAAACAAATATACACTCTTACATTAATTCCCTATCACTTACAGTAGCAGTTTCCTGTAAAAAATGGAAAATGTTTTATTGAAAAATAATAATATATAAATTATTATTTTAAGTAGAAAAATATATATCGGAGGTTAAACATGACCTATACAGCAATTAGTAAAGAACTTGCTATAAGAACTAAGAAATTAAATAAATTATTACCTGATGTTTTAAAAGTAACTGGTTTTACCCAACAACAGCTTAATGCTAAAATTGGCGGCAAACATGCTGAATTCATGGATATTACAAATGCAGTCATTTTGGACCCCGACCATTTTGTTGCTCTCTGGATGGAAGGGTTAATTAAAACCTTAGATTCTAAGGGGGCTAGAAAAAAAGATAGTAACAATTATGAGCTGCTTCAATTGATACAAAAACATAAGGTAATGCGCGAATATACCTTTATCTTCTTAGAAAGAACCTATTTAAGAAATTTCACATCATTATCAAAAAAGCGTCCTAGATTAGAGGAAGCAACCATGTGGATTGGTCAAAAAAACGCATCTTATGGACTTCTTGTAACCCCTAGGTTTAGCAATGGCAATTGGGAGAACGACCAAAGTGAAATAAGACATTTCAAAAAGAATTATTGGACAATTGGTCATGTAGTAGAAACTGGTCTAGTAATACCCTTTACTGAGGAAAAAATTGAATTTTATGATATTGAGCAGTATTTATCATTCTTTAAAAACACAATGGTTAGGGCTTCTGGTTCACAATATGAAATGGCAATTGCAGAAAGATATTGTGACTTCGTAAGAAATTCAGAAGAACCCGAAAATGTTCCGTTATTAATTCCAGAATTTCGATATGATGGAATTGCCGATAATCATAAATATAGGCTTGATTTTACTATAATTGACCCAAAGACTTTAAATAAATATGGCTTTGAATTATCCCCATGGTCAACTCATGGTTATCTTAAAAATACAAAAGGAAAGTTACAAAAGGAAATAAATGCAGAAGCACAACAAAATTTTGAAAAAGAAATGGAAAAGCATAAATCATATTTTAAAAAATACGATATCTTTGTATTGATATACACAGATACGAATTTGACAGATATTGATGGGATTTTTACAGATATGTCAAAATATCTAAACCCCCAGTCAATTCAAACACAATTAAAATATCATATTCTTGACGAATTACTTAAATATGAATAAAAATAGACCGTCAAACAATGTTTGACGGTTTTTTGTGTTGTATTTATCTCGGATAATAAATTTATTCTATTTTCCCTATGAATTATCTTTCATATTTTTGCTATAGTATAAGACAAGGAGCATTAAATACTGACTGGCTGTTTTAATAAATTAATTATGAGGTGATTTCAAATGAGTAGAAATGCTAACTATCTTTCATACCATAAATCAATAACTACAGAATTCAAAGCTATCCAAGACAGAATCAGATACTTTATAGGAGATGCTCATTGGGGAGAGGATGGTAGATTTAAAGAATTGTTGTTAATGAACCATCTAAAAAAAGTTTTGCCATCTAATGTTTCTGTTGGAACAGGTTTCGTTAGAAATGGTAGAGAAATTACAAGTCAAATTGACCTTATTATATATAATAATAGTATTCCTACCCTTTTTTCTGAAGGTGATTTTGTAATTGTTCTTCCAGAAAGTGTATATGGAATAATAGAGATAAAATCAACAATAACTGCGAATTCAAAATTTATTAATGCCATTAATAAAGCAAATAGGAATGGAATGATTATTAAAAAGAAAATCTTTAATGGAATTTTTGGATATGAAAATACTATTCGATTTTCAGAAGAATACAATTTTACAAATGGAGTCAAACAAGCCTTAATAAATAATAAAGGTTATCTTAATCATATTTCATTTGGTTCAGATATCTTTATGAAATATTGGGAAAAAGGTAATACAATTGAAAATGATGGTGTCCACTGCTTTTCTTTTTACAAACTTACGAACTTATCCTTTGGATATTTCATTTCAAATTTAATAGAGTTTATACATCTTAATAGTAGTAGCTTGGATTTAAGTGAGGAATTTCAAGACTTTCTATATCCAATTGAAAATGGGAAAGAATCATGTAGATTAAGCGGCTTAGAAATAAAGTTATTTGACAATGAAAATAACCCACAAAGTTGAGAGTATAATCAAGAAAAAATTCACTTATGAACCAAATTAAGGTATCTATTGATATTGGAGATGGACCAATTAAAGAAAGACTTTTAATGAAATCAAATTACTGCAGAAGATGTAGTAGAAGCAATCCAAAGTTTAAGTGATAAAGAAAAGTAGAAGTTATTAGAAATTTTATATGACGAATACTACAATTCAACACATAAAAAAGGATTTCATGTAGATTATTAAGATGAAAAGTAACTCTCATAATCCTAAAATAAACCAAAACCTATCAAAAGACTCAATGTCTACTTTTATAAAACTTAAAGTGAAATCACATCAAATCAATTTGAGAAACTGTTTTCCGACAACCTAAATAAAATCGGCTCATAATTAATAATACTTCAGGTAATCCAAATAAAAAAGAAATCGTACCTGCGTACTTTTACAGATATGATTTCTTTTTTATTTATAAACTACTGAACAAAAATTGTTATTTTACGAATAAGAACAATAGGATAATTACTAAAATGTATATCTCTTATACTCCACTTCCAACCTCTTGTTCTTCTTCAATATTAAGGTATTCCTTAGTCTCTTTAACTTTAGAAGGATCAACAATCGTTAAGTTTATTTTAGATCACGCCCCATTAGGATCTAGAAATAATTTCCAATAGCGTAAAGTTACTGAGTATATATTATAATCGCTATTTTTTGCATACAATACTCAATAGTTTCTTCATTAAAGACCGCATAGACATCTATATCTGAATAGTTTTGATTGTTTAGTTTAGCTTTTGAAAAAATTGGTCTTCTCCCTTTTTTTCAACAAATAAGTTGAAGGTATTCTTTTAAATATCTCCTTTGGAGTGGTTTGTTATTAAATATTTTATTACAAACCCAGTCGCTGTATATCCAGATAATTCGATACTTTTCAAAAAAACTTGTAAAACAAGAAAAATTATAGCTTCCTCTACATAAGTACTATTCCTTCTTTTTGATTGAAGCTTTCTTGTCCAACTAGCGACCGGTCGTTCTACTACCTCTATTTTCATAGAATAAACTAAATAGCTTATTAAATTTGTATTTCCTTCTTCAATTGCATTTAATGATAAATGTCTGTATATCAAAAGCTCACCAATTCTCTGTAGATCTTGAAGTAGTTCTCTTTCGCAAAATTTCTCAATCTGTTCTATTCCCGTTCGAAATAGCACAGATTTGTTAGAATCTAAATACAAAATTAATTGATGTAAAATTGTATGAAAATCCTTTTTTAAATCAGGTAATTGATCCGTAGGTTCTAATGAAAAGTATACATCAATACATTTCGGAATCTCTGCATGACAAGTATTAGCATTTAGGGATTTAATTAAAGCCACGCGATGTGTTAATAAAGATTTATGTAAGCTTACATAATCATTTTGCAAAGCCTCATTGAGTAATTGAGCAGGTACTTTTTCATGTAGTCTTGCATCCAAAAAAACTAATATTTCTTGTGTAACTTCCTGGTTAATTAATAAAAAAAATCGTTTAAGTGATTTAAAGGAATCGTTATATACTTCCATCATATTTTTTTCAACACAAACTATTGAAGTTTGATAGTAAGTTTCAATTAAAAATGCCAAATACTTAAATAAACTCTTGCTAATAATAGATTCCTTATTTAAAATCACTATTTGATTTATAACCACATTAATATTTGAAAGTAATGCATTCAAAAGGTTTCTTATATCAATACTGTTTATCAGCTTTCTAATAATATTTATTCCGTAAAAAATACTGAAAAAAGGCAAAGCAGACCGAATTAATAACCTTACATATTTATGCGGATCACTATAAAAACTATTCAAGTTATTTATATCAAATGAGTTAGCAAAAGCTTTTCCATAGAGAGTGTTATATAAAATTAAACCTTATCCAATTAAAAAATTAATATTTCCGGCGGTAACATTGCTTCATCAGAGTTAATAAACCTTATCCATAAATACCTTCATAACCTTAAATTTCATAACAAGTATTATTATGTATTTATATATTTTTAATTTTAATCAAGACCTGATGGTGTTATCATAAATTATAATAATAGATTTCAATAAAATAGACATACGGAGGTCAAACAAATGGGCCCAAATGTGGGGAACCGACAGGTTGAAAGAAAAGGAATTCGCTTAGTCGATGAAGCGATAAACGATGAATTATGTTGGATTTTCCGAGAACAACCTACCGATGATTATGGGATAGATGCACACTTAGAACTGGTTGAGAATAGTACTGCGACCGGAAAATTAATAGCACTACAAATAAAATCTGGTGAAAGCTTCTTTAAAATGAAAAATAAAGAAGGCTTTTATTTCTACGGTGAAATGAAACATTTAACTTATTGGCTTAAGCATTCACTACCGGTTATATTAGTGCTGTGTGATGTAAAAAATGGAATTTGTTACTGGGAACATATTATCGAAGAAAAAATAAAACGAACAAAAAGCGGTTGGAAAATTCTTGTACCATCTAATCAAATATTAAACTTTAACTCTAAATCTAAATTACAGACAATTGCTGAAAACCAAACAGATTATGAAAGAAGATTTCACAAGTTAGTAATGGATAAAGTATGGATGAATGAAATAAAACGAGGTAATAAACTGGTATTAGAATCAGAAGAGTGGATAAATAAGTCATCTGGTAAAGGCTCCTTAACGTTAAAAATTATTGATGAGGATACCGAATATGAAAGGGTAGAATTTAACTATCCAACTATATATTTTCCCATGATGTCTTATAAAGAAGTTTTTACACACTTATTCCCATGGGCTGAGATCTCTGCTGATGAGGATTATTATGAAGAATATGATAAGGATACATTTTTAGAAAATCATGGAATTTGGGATAATGAAAATGGAGAGTATCATTATGACAGGGAATTTTATAGAGATTGGATAAAAAGGTTACCTCCAATTAGGCCTTATAAAAATATTTCTGGGGAAGTCGATCATTACAGGCTTGCGTTAGAGATTAATGATATTGGAAATGCTTTTCTCTTACTTGATAACTTTCTAAATACCGGAGCTGTAGATAATATGTCAAATGTTGAAGAATATTCAGATGATGATCCGACAAATATATTTTAAATCTAATTAATAAACTACTCTAAATATATTTAGAGTAGTTTATTTTTGGGCTTCCGTTGAAAACATAGCGTCAATGACACGATATAAACAACCAATTCTCTCAAAAAATATCTTAAAGATTAATTATTTTTAGAGCATCCACTGCCTTGTAACTCTTTAGCATTCCTTCAAATTCATTTCTTTATCTGTTTAATCATCAATATGTAAATCAATTACATCAACATTGAACTCTAACTATTCAATTAAAAAGAGACACCATTAAAATATAACTTTAGATTAAAACGTTTTTTCTAAAGCACTTGGTTCACATAATGACTCTACACTCTTCGAGCTTACTAAACAACTTATTTAATACTGCTTAAATAGATTGTTTTACCTTAATATCGTAAACTAACCGCCCTGCAAATTAGGAGCGGTTTTTGTTCATGATCTAATAATAGAAGTGTTTCATTTGAGAACATTAAGTCATTGTCTTGGTATTGCTCACATTGACTCAGCATCTATTTAAATACGACTGTTTTTTATTTCTTTAGCTTCACTACTATTGATGCAGGTAGTATAGTAGTAATTTTCTTAAACTTGATTTTCTTTTTCATCCAATTAAAAACGTCTTCCCATCATGACTTAACGTTTGGCTAATTTCTATGTATTCCTTTTCTAAATCAACCTCTCCCCCCCCCCTAACAATTCATCTTGTCGTATTTCAGTCACAGCAGCCTTGTGAAAGACAATAGCATACCTAACATCCTGTGCAGCTTTTAAAAATAATTGTACTTCCTGTTCGTTCTACATAGTTAACTCTTTCCTATCAGCTTTAGACAACTTTGTTTTCGCTGCAATAATTTAAGTAACCAACTTCAAGTTTATAGTATATTTCAGAGCATTCCGAATGACTTTGATTGCCTTCTTAATTCTCTCTCGCATTAAACCTTCATCTCGTAGTGAATTGACGTAGTTTTGCATATGCAATGATTAAGCTTTGCAAATTTGATATTTCCTAGTGAAGAAATAATACGACTGTTTGAATACCAACACTGTGCCTCTTCGTATTAAACCAACTCTCAAGGTATTCACCATAAAGTATTTTACTACGTTCTACATATGTTCCATTATGAAATTTTGAAAGTATTAATGTTGCAACCATCTTATATTTTAAATATACTTTTACAAATTAACTTTTACTCAAAATGATTTTTCATAAGCATTTGAACATATTTATACTCCTTGAAAAATAGTTTTGTACACATTAAAAGCCACCTTTATATTACAATTAAATAATACAACATTTATTTAATTTTTTTATACGAATATAAAAATAATGGTATTCAAAGAAATACATTTTAAATTTTGTATTTCTTTGAATACCGGATAAAGTTACCCATTTCGTTTTAGTTCAACTATATATATTAATTATAAAACTTCTTTTACATTTAGCTTTTTATGTTTAAGTCCATATTTACTAAATTTATATCTTATATATCTTGAAATATTGTCTTCATGAGTTGAAAGAATGATTTGTCGTTCCCTAAATTCATTTCGAAGTAATTCAACCAAAGAAGCCATATTGATATCGTCCATTGTCTGTACTGGATCATCAATAAGAAGTAAACCTAAATTATTATTGCTATAAATTTTGTTTAAAGTAAGTGTGAAAGCAATGACTAAAGCGGAAAGTTGTCCCGAACTTAGATAGTTTATTGCATCATGGTCAGTTTCGGAATTAGCAACAAATTTCAATCCACCCGTTGTATTTTGGATAAATAACCCCATACCTCTTTGATAGTATTGTAATAGACGTCCGCTATAAATGTAAAAAAGGATTTCTATATCATTAATTATTTTCAACTCATATTCATTAATACAAGAACTGTATACATCTCTTATTTTCTTCGCCTTCTCAAATTTTAGTTGAAGATATTCCAACTTCTCTGTCTCTTTTCTAATAAGATTGCCAATTTCACCTTGCTTCTTGTATAAATTTTGTTCATAACACCAATTTAAATATTTTATTTTGTGTTCTATATCTTTGTTATCTATTTTACTAATTAATTCTGCTTCACCTTTAAATATATTGTTATATATCATATAAAATTTATTATATATCAATTCATATTCATCAATTTTCCAATCTACTTTTCCCTTTAGTTTTTCTATTTCCTGCGATAAAGCATTTACTTTTACTAATATTTCTTCTTCCTTAACAAAAGATAATCCCTGATTAACAATAGAGTCTATGTCAATCTCCTTTTTTCCACACCATTCTAAGAATTTTACGACCATATCTCTATTTTTCATTGATATGGTTAGCTGTTCATAAAAATCTTGTTTTATTTGCGGGGTAACATTAATTAAATAGTTGTTTATTTCTTTAATAATTGGTTCAAAATAATCAACAGATAATATTTTTGAATAACCTTCAATCTCTTTTGCATCCTCATCATACATATAACTATATTTCTGTTTCTTATTTTCTATATTTCTAATTAGTTCTTCGCTATCCGTCCATTCATGCCCACACATAGGACATTCCTTATCTCCATCATCTGTAAAATTTATGTACTGATTGAATTTTTCCAATAACCGCTGCCTAATTTCATTCAAGTCCATTACTATTTGTGAAACACCGTTCATTCTTTTTTTCAAGTATTCAATTTTATCTAAAATAATTTCTATTGAAGGTATATCGATCTCAATCTTAAGAATTTTTTCAAGATCAATTAGGTCTCTTTTCTCCATACTTTCCCATGAACCTTTTTCTTCTAATTGACTTTTTACTTTATATACCCTTTGTTGCTGCTGATATAAAATACTTATTTCTTCAAAATTCGATAGTTGTGAACCTATTATAATCGTATCTTTAATTAAATTTTTGTTCATTAAAATAGAATCTATTCCCTTATTGTGCTTAGCATGTATAAAATCATCGTAACCATTAATAAATTCTCTTAGTTCCATCAATTCTTTTATATAGTTATTTCTCTGATCCTCACTTTGTACAACTAAATCCTTTTTATCCCATTCTCCTAAGCATTTCCCTTCTATAATTGGTTTATGTTCTAACACATTGGTTATCTCAACTGGTAGCTTAATATTATTTTCTTCTGCTCTTAATAAATTTAATTGTTTATTTAAATCCTTTATTTCTTTATTAAGTATTTTTATTACTTTTTTTATATACTCTAATTCTTGTTTTTCTTTCTTAGTGTTAAAAAGATGATTTATTTCATCTCTACGTCTTTTTTCCGAATCTTTCAAATATCTAGTACTTTCTTCTTGCTGTATATAATAATACAAGTTATACAATCTACTTAAATCATCTGTCCCAAAAAAGGCTTCGACATCATTTTGATTTTTTTTATTTTTTTCAGATATAGTTTCTTCAAAATCTTCAAGAATATGTGTATCAAAAATAGAAAAATTAGTTGGTTTACGCTGTGTGATTGGTACATATTTTTCAACTGGTAGTCTTTTCACTATTGTTACTCTATTATTTTGTTCGTTTATAAGTTCTACTTTAATGAGAATTTCCCCAGAAGAATCGCCATCTTTACAAAATAGTATATCCTTATATGTCCTTCTTCCATCATCATCTTTTATCCTTGATATATTTCCTGTTATAACTAATTCCAGAGTATCAAAAATGGTTGTCTTACCAAAACCATTCGGACCATCTAAAACCACAATGTCAGTACTTTCAAACTTAACAGTCGCTTCCTTAACTAACTTGAAATTTTTAATATATAACTTATTAATTCTATATTTAGTCAATGATTATACCTCCTTTCGCGTATATTTTTTTTAATATTTGTTCTTCTTCATCTTCCTCCAATAAATTTCCATATGTAATACAGTCTTTTTTCAATTCATTTAGCTCTTCATCTAATTTATTCTTAATTTTCTCTTGGAGATTTTCCATTTGTTTTTCCTTACCAATTTCCGTAGATAAAAAAGGCAATTTAATGAATATTTTAGTTATTAAATCATATACAGTATCATTCATATAATTTTTAAAATTATAAAAGCGAGCATTATCTATTAGTATTTTATTTAATACATTTTTTATCCCTTCCACAGGTATTAGCATTCTATATTTAGGTAATAGTAATTCCTTACTAAGCATTTGAACTTGCTCATCCGAGTATATTAATACATATTTCTTAAAATCATATGGATTCTCTTCAATTTCATAAATATCTTTTTGCATCTCTACATCTATTTCCTTATTGTAATTTAAACAAACTAATAGGGAAAAGTTTTTTTCCATATTACTATTGTAAAATACTTCATTTTTCATGTACTCAAGAAAAGCACTGTAATCTGCTTCCTCCAAAAAATTTTTTACATTTTCTTTAATAAAAACAACTAAGTAGTAATTAACTTTACAATCAATTCTACTAATTGCTAAAAAAGTTTTTTCATTAACCAATTGAACCTCTTCAATAACATTAAAATCTGCATTATTAAAAATATTTTTTAGTAAATCTCTCATTAATTAAGCTCCTCCTTTGAAGTATTAATAGTAACCATTCTAATTTTTTTCATTCTGGTAATTCTATCTTCTTCTCTATTATTCACATCCACTTCACCCATTTCAGATGGAGAAATTTCGTTAATTTTCTCTGCAAAGTGCGCAATTGATTCCATTTCGATCCGCTCGGATATCATAGTGTCAATATGAAATAAATAATCTAACATAGTCTCATTATTTAATATTTTTCTTGCGATATTCCTAGCCTGCCTGTCACTAGCATTTATTGCAGTTGGCAAATATATTTTGTTATCCAAAATATATTTAATTTCATTTCTATCTTTTTCGGGAGCTCTTTTGATTGTATTAATTGCATTAAAGAAACTATCGTATAAACCATATTTCGGTAATAACGTATGACAAGAACTTAGATTTAGTACATTTACCTTTTCATTTGGAGAAATCATTTTACAAAATAATAGAAAATCATCTTTTTCTAGAGCCGATATATAATTTACTATTAATAAAAAGCTTTCTATTTCTTCTTTAGTAGATTCTTGTTCATTTAAATCCACTAAAAATTCTTCAGCACTCCCACAAAATATTTTTTTTAGTTCCTGTATATAATATTCCCCACTACTTTCTTCATAATTTTCGAATAATACTGCTAAAATATCAGAAAATGCCACACAATCAATATCAGTCCTTGATTGATTATTTTGTGTAACTAGTCCCTGCTGTATTTTTGAATGTCTTTTAAGAACATTTATATGTATAAGTTCTGATAGTAATAAATAAGTAATATCAATTTGGGTAGATGTTTTAGGAACATTCTCTAATTTGTTAATATATTCACCTATTCGTTTTTTAATTAGCCCATCTATTTCTGTTAATTCACAGTAGTTTTTCTCTCCCTCATATGAATATGAAGCAAATTTAGAATGCACTTCATCAAAAACATTATTTTGTAGAATCACTTCTTTATAACAAGTACTTTTGTCTCCAGCTTCTAACGCCTTAATATTTTCTGAATCGTGAGTTACTGCCATAACAGTATGCAAGTATGAATTTTGTATATTAAAATGATATGATTTCCCTAATAACATCCATATAGCATCACTATAAAGACTTAAATTATTACTTTTATAAGCTTTTACCTGATGTATTGAAACATATTCTTCATTTTTTTTTATTGCAATATCTTCAATCCATTCTAACTCTAATTTATATGGACTTGCCTCTTCAAAACTTATAATATTTTTTTCATTTATTAAATCTAGAGCTATTAATAAAGCTACTTGCCCCTGATGATTAAATCCACTCCAAGTCGGAGTTGCATCATGATAGTGTTTTTTACTATCTAGCGTAGACATTCTATCCCTCCTAAAATTTAAATATGGTAAATTCAATAAGTCCATTATTAAGTTATCATTAGATGGTTTATTTTACTAGAAATAAATTTCTAATTTTCTCCATTAAATAAAATGTTCCCCCTTGCCTATTCAATCTTAACCATTCTAAAACTAATAAATCTAGCTTTTCCTCGATGCTTCACAAAATTTATTTATCCCTCATCTTTAAATAAGTGACTGTAGCTTATAGTATAAATGCTCTAACTTGCATCAGATCATTAAAAAATAGAATCTATTAAGAAAGTCTTTTGAAGTATTATGTATTGTTAACGTTAACCAACACTCTACATTTATTCCTGTACATTTTATCTAAAGTTCCCTAATAGCATACATTTTATATTTTATATATACAAACAATAAAATTACCTTTATATTCTCTATATATAGATGATAAAATATAACAAATAAGATTTAATAGAAAGTAGGTAAAAACATGCAGGATTGGGAAAGCTATTTTTTTCAACCAAAACCATTAGAAAAAATTATTAATAACGCTTTAGTTGTAGTCGACACTAATGTACTTTTATCTGCGTATCAATGGAGAGAAGTCACAGTTAATGAAGTACTTAACATATTAAAAAAGTTAAACAATGAAAATAGACTTAGAATTCCTGAACAAGTTATAAAAGAGTTCGCTAAACGCCGCCCAACAGAAATAATACAGCGAATTAATGAAATTGATAACATTGTATCTCAACTACAAAAACCTAAACCTTTAAATCAACGAGTACCTATGCTAGAAGGTTTAGAAGTTTATAAAAATGTTATTAATTTGCAAGAAAAATATGTTGAAAATTTAAATGAATATAAAAAAGGGTTACTTGAAATTAAACAAAGACTTAAAGAATTGTTCAATAATGATCCAATATTAGACAGTATTAAAGAAATTTGCACAAATGCAAAGTATACACCTGAGAATTTTAGTAATGAAAAAGAATTAACTAAAATTGCTAAAGAAAGGTTTGCAGAGAAAAAACCACCTGGCTACAAAGATGGAAAAAAAGAAGAAAATAGTGAAGGTGATTATATTGTCTGGGCTCATATATTAAACTTATCCTCAGACGTTATCTTCATCTCTGCAGAGAAGAAGATTGATTGGGCTTACACAGATAAGCATAATAATGTTGTAAATGTAAGAAGAGAACTTGTAGAAGAGTTTAGTAGAGAAACCAATGGAAAGACATTTTGTTTTATTAACCCAAAAGATTTTATAAAACTAATAAATCCTAATATTAGCAATGAAGTAATTGAAGATTTAGGATTAAAATTAGACTTTGATAGTTATTATGACAATCTCAAGAGTAGACATAGTCACAATATACACAATCAGGTGAATAAAATTCTTAATTACTATGATCCGTTCAGTATAGCAGATATTGCTCATAATGAATATGAAATGGAAGCTACGCTAATTATGGATTTATTTCCACAAGTAACTACTGAATCAGAAATGATAATAGGGGTAAGAAACATATTTATAGACCAGTTTTTTGAAGGTGCACAAACCTCTTTAGAGGCAATGACGCCTATCGGAAAAAAATTATATGAATTAAAACTAGAAGTTGATGAGTTTAATTCTAAACGTGATTAACAATCATTATAAGGATAGTATGACCAATAGTATATTGATCATACTATTCTGTTTATATGATTAAATTTCTATATTCTCTTTCGCTTTTTTCACAAATAAAATGTGCATCCTTTCTAAGGTCCTTATTATTTTTAGTCATTTGAAAAAATTCAAGATACAGTACATATAAAATACAGTTAGGCTTTTGAAGCTGAAGGTTTATTATCGTTTCTAGCATCTATAAGAATGATATTATTTGCTTTTTGCAAACCAAGTTCATGTAATATGTTATTTACCTTTGTTACATCACCCTCAGAAAAGTACAAAATTACTTTTATAGATTTTTTTGTTTCATTAGCATTTTCATATATTTCCACCTGATTCTGCAAGTTTCTCCGTAACTGAGAGTTACTAGCTAATTTAAATTCGATAATGGTCTTATCCTTATTCCCCTTAGATATTTTAAAATCAACTGGCCCTCTTCCATTATTTACTTCTCTATTTACATCTGAATCAGTTGCAAACCAAGTCAATCTATATAAGATTTGTAAATCTTCTTCTTTTTTTATAGGAATGCCCTTTGAATAAAATATTCGATAACCATCATTATTTTCAATAACATGCTTTAAAAACATGACTCTCTTCATCGATTCATCAAAAGTATCATCTTGTATTTTATAAAAATCTGTTTTCTTTTCAAGCAATTCAATAAGTTCCTTAAACTTAGCTATATAAAACAGAGTAGATTCTTTTACTTTTTCACTACTCATTACTTGCGCTTTATCTCCTTGTTGTTCTTTAAACTTTATATAATAATCTACTAACTCAGGATACTCAGATATTACTCTATTTACTGCAATACTCCGATCTTTGGTGGACGGTTTTTTAGGAAGTATTGAAGTAAAATAATTATTGATTTGAAACCTTAATTGTTCATTATCAATGCAGCTTGGAATTAATGAAAAATCCTTTACCAAGTCAGATTTATTTATCCAGGTATCATCTTTTGTTAAGATATCAATTGGAGTTAAGAGTACATAATCACCATTCATAAACGGTAAATGAAATGTGTCGCTTTCCCAAGTTTCTGTTTTATAATTAAACCTCACGTTTTTAACTGAAACCTTCTTCACAAATTTTACATTTAGATATTGTAAAGCGAAATTCTGGGTATATGTTAGAAGATATTCATGGATTAATCTAGTTGTAAAATCACTAATATTGTCTTTACCCACCTTGTCCTTTATGATACAAAGCTTTTCAAGATGACTGCTTCTCGTGACTTTCTCCTTTCCAAAATTTGAGAGCACGCTATTTAAGTTACTATGTAATGCAACTGCAAACCCCTTACCTAAACCACTCCCTCCATTACCACTCTTTGAAAATCCCAACCAGTTTTGCTTAATCTCAGGAAACATGAACCAAGATTTCAATAAACCTAAGGAAATCGTACCTTCTTGAGCTTTATCTCTTAGGAATCCAAGATATCTTACCATATTTTCGTGTAACACCTGATACTCTTCCTTTGGACTATTAAATAGAAGAAAGGGGTCAATAAATAAAGGAAGGTCATTTATAAGTGATACATCAAATGCACCATACTCCTCAAGTACTTTTGGCTCTACTTCGAAAAAATCAGAAAAATAAACTTTTACATCCACTATTCTGCCCCCTTGTTATATAGAATATATTTTAAATCTTAAATTAACTTTCGGTATATTACAATTAATATTATAATTAAGAATAAAATAAACATTAATTATTTTGTGCGTTTATAAAACTCTCTCCAAAATTTCAATTAAACATTTTTATTGATACAAAATATAAATCGTCAGTTTTAACTATATAGTTGAGAAGGAATGCTTATAAAAAGAAGGAAGTACTATCTACATAAGAGGCGGAGTTTATAACCAAAAGGTTTGTGTCACTCATTCTGGTGCCTAAGGAGCACCCATTACTTTTCAAAACTTCCAGAATCAAAAGGTCATTTTCGATGATTCTAAAGTCAAAATAGATGATAATAGGTTTATTTACAATAGAAGATAAAAATGTTAAAGGGATCTTTAACATTTTTAATTAAATGAACAAAGTTTTATCATTAGGAGTTGCAATTAAAAATTTACCCGGACCAATTGTGGGTTTATTACATAAATAATTACAACCTTTTAATCTTATAGAAGCTTTATCTCACGAAAAAATATAAATATAAAATAAAAGCCCTCTATTGTAAGGGGCTTTTACACTTCAAATACGTTTTGTTTCCA
This sequence comes from Bacillus sp. 22475, assembly GCF_052044835.1. Classification (NCBI taxonomy): domain Bacteria; kingdom Bacillati; phylum Bacillota; class Bacilli; order Caryophanales; family Bacillaceae; genus Bacillus; species Bacillus sp. 22475. Next base: position 127,046 of record NZ_JBQENW010000012.1, read on the forward strand.
TTATTTTTAATTAGATCCAATATCAACTAATAACTGATGATTTGTATGATCTACGAACAAAATATTTTCTCATAGAATACTTATCCCAATTACTAGTTATCTATTAAGAAATATAGAATACATCAATTAATTTTAACCTTGTCCAACAATTACTGTAATTGTATGATCTAATACACCATTTCTATAAACATATACTTTTGCTGTTGTAGAAAAGTAAGTTGTTAATTGTCCAGTAGAAGAAACTTTTATCAAATCATTACTAGTACGATAAGTCATTCCTGGCTCATGATAAGTAAGTTGATATCCACTAAAAAATGTTGGCAGAGTAACTGTGTAATCCCTGATGTTGAGAGTTTGTGTTAATTTTTTCTGGTCCCCCCCATTAAAATCAGTGGAAGCCTGTGAATCAGTGGTTCCGATACCTAAAATACTTAGAAAAGCAACCGACGTTACAAGAGCATAACGAAGTTTCATAATATTAACTCCTCTCTTTATAAATGTTTTAAATAACAATAGGGTTTTCTTACCCTACTTACAAGGTAACATTTAATATATGGAAATAAAACCATTTAAATGGGAATTTTCTATGAATATATATTTTATCAACAATTGTAAATAAAAATAAATTATTGACCATCTTGCATTTTGAATATACCAACAATTTCTTTAAACATATCAATAAAATCTAATAATGACATTAAAAATAATAAAATAAGGATACCAAAAAGAGCATAGACTACGAGCTTCTTTAATAAACTATATATTTTCCTCCAAATATTCGTATAGACCCTACCATTCCTAATTTGATATTCTCTAGGTGAACAATAGAACCGCACTATTCTAAAACCCGTTCTAAACTTCTCTTTTAACCAAACTAAATTATATTTTATTCTAATTCCAAATATTTTTTTATCTATAAATTGATCTATATTCAAATAAAAATAATATGTTTTACATACACTAGGACTTTTTAAACTTACATTAGTATAAATTTCATCATCAATCTTCATCTCATTTATATAGAAATCAAAATAATCCCAGTTAATTGTATCTTTATCTATTTTATTATAGTATATCCTTTCAGAATAACCTTTATTTAATTGTTTTATTTTAACTGGCACTACCTTTACTCGCTCTTTTTTGTAGTAAAATGAAATGAATCCATCTATAAACTCAATAAGGTTTTCTTCTTTATTTTTAACTTTAATTTTTATTGTCTTGGTTTCTATCCCTTCAAAAAAATTATATTCCTCAATAACAGCTGCTCCTACAGGCCTGAAAAATTCATCTGTCTCAACTTCAATTTTTTGAGATTTTAAATAATCCCTCATCTTTTCATTTGATTTTCTATTACTAATTTTAAATAAGGATATAGTAACACATACAAAAGTAAGTATTAATAATACGCTTGGCATATGCATTAATATAATTTTAATAATAGGGGTTAAAGAATACCAATTACTTTTAAATTCGCTCCATTGACTATTTATAAAATAAAAGATTACTCCTATTACTGCTATAGTATATAGCAACTTACTTTTCTCTTTAATATAATTTACAATAACGGAAATCATATTGTCTTCTCCTTAACTTACTTTTTACTGAAAACATTAATCCTTTATAAATAAAAACCCTTCTTCTCTGATCCTCTTGAGAAGGATGCATATTATATATCCTAATCAAACCAAAGCTTATCTAATTAAAAGCTGAAACCGAAATGAAGTTTCAGCTTTTAATTACCCTCGCTTTGAAGAAATCAATTTAGATAAAAACTCTTCAAAAAATCAAATAATTATTTTACAAAAGGAAGGCGTAAAAACTAAACGTATATATAGGATTCAACTTAAAACTGGATTCTTAGTATCAATGAAAACAAAAATAACAGAACTAAAAAACAAAAGGCGTATGTTATTTATTAGATATGCCTTTTGTTATATTTTTATACAATATTCTCCAAATGAATCAATATATTAGCTTGCATTCCTACTACTTCTTCCCTGTGTACTCTAGCAATTGGGAAGGTAAAATATAATGTTTATAATGTTTTACTTGTAGCTCATTGTATCCTACTAAATTTTTTCTTGGATCTGGAATTTCACATTCTACGATATGAAAATGAATACCATCTTTTTCATATTGTGCTTTTAAATAAACAGGTACAATTGGTATACTATCTGGAATCTGTGGGGCAACAGCAAGAACAGGATACAATAACTTATGTTTTGCTAAAGACTTATGTTTATTACCAACTTTTGCTTCTATCACGAACAAAGTATTTACTTTATTACGCTTTTCAACGAACATGGCGTCAATCTCTACTTGCCCATTTTTATGAATTAAATTTATATCCATTGAAGAGTGTGGTTTAAAAGAAAAAGTAAATGTAGAATTGCATGTGGCAGGTGGAAAAATAGGTTTAAATTCATCTAACCCTAATGCCTTACTAATAAGCCCTGATGTGAAGCCAAGATTTACTATAGATGCCTCTGTTAAAGTGGGCAATAACTGATAGGCAAGTAATTGATTATCCTCTACTTCCGGAAAATATTCTACCCCTTCATTTGTAAATATTTTCTCATCAAAAAGAAAATATTCACTTAATCTATCTTTTACTTTAACCACAGCAAACTGTGTTCCTGCCCCTGTGGATTTACCTAATCTTAAAACCATGCAATCATTATTTTTTAATGACTGATGTAGTCTTTCCCAAGAGTCAATAGAAATTGCATCAGGTGCTTTTAACTTTGGAAATCCTAATCCTGATAAGTAATCAAGAAATGAAACGGGTCCAAAAACACCTTGATCTACATTATCTAATTGATCTATTACATAATGAAATACACTACTCATTCCGTTATAATTATATTTTTGATCCAATAGCTATTCATCCCTCGTTTACAAATTTAATTTAGTTTTGTTTGTGCATAGTAGATTAATTACTAAGTCAATATACTTCATTTTTTAGATTAATTTTAAGATCATCACACATACCATTCTCTTCATCTTTTTAACTAGTTGAAATTTATAAGAAATATAGATTAACAAATTAATTCCTTAATGCTGTATTCATTATATATGGGTACAACTGTTACTTTATGTTTGTTGGATAAATCTTTTGCCTTCTCTTTAAAATACTTACCTTTCTCCTCAAAAGTAACTGTAGACTTTCTCCATTGCTTACAATAAAACCATCCTACTAAATAGATACCATAATTACATTCATTATCAGATAGATATCTATTTATAAGTTGTTCTTCCATTGCAATATCTAGTTCTCTATGCCAACAGCCTTTCACTTCTATTATAACTGTAATTTTTTTATTTCTTTGTTCAGTAGGATCCTTAATAATTGCATTAATTTGTATATCTGTTCTTTCACCACTTCCAGTACCATATCCCCTTCTAATTTCTACTTCTCTATTCACAATAATTCCTCTATGATTTAAGTCCTCTTCAAGATGTCGTTTAATATAATCAGAAAAAGCATTCTCATTCTTAGGTCTATATCCATTCTCTTTTGACTCATTCCATAAATCAATCATTGCAGGCGTCTCCCCCTGCAATTTTTTTTGTAAACGATCTAATGATTTTAAAATTGCCTCTAATAATTGTTTTTCGTTGTATATTAAAAGATTCGATCCACCCAATAATAATTTACTAATATCTTTAGGGCTATGTGGTATCCAGTTATCTCTTATATAATTATGCTTTATAGAAGACCACATATACAATGCTTCCATATCATTCGGTAAAGCTTCTACGATTTCTTTTATTGCTTCATAAGCATTTTTGTTAGCTCGATCCCTTAACTCGTGTAAAATTGATCCTTGCCACCCTATACAACTAGAATAGTCTACAATCTTTTCTTGACTGTTACATAAATTAGTTTCAATCCATAAGTAAAGTTCTTTTAAGTCCTTTTCTGTTACATACTTATTGCCAATTAAATTTCCAAGGTGTAAGCCCTTTGAGTAACCTTTTGTATCAATTCTGTGAAAAAGTTCAATACCAAACTGTTTATCAGTATTAATGACTCCCCAAATAGTATTCCAACCCGCATCGTAACCTTTACTAATCAAACAAGTTGCAATTTCTATTGCTTTATTCCTACAATCACTATTATTAGGTATAGGTAGTGTTAAGATTGATACTGCATATTCATATCCTTTTTTATAACCCTTCTTTAAAAGAGCTCCTAACAAATATATTATTTTATTAATATCAGTTTTATCCGATTCTACTCTTTCTAATATGGATTCTGCTAACTTATCACACCAGTATATATAACAAAAATCAGTAATTACATTTCGAATTACATCTCGTTTATCTAACATATCCATAAATCCATTCAATATAATAGATTTATTTATTTTTATAGCTAACTTTAAAATATCATGATTCCATTTCTCTCCGAAAGGTGATGAATATGGGGAATATATGATAATAGGTGCCCACTTTTCCCATACTGTCTCAGGCAAAGTTATCAAGATATCTCGCTGAGCTTCATATAGAATTTCGAATGCTAATTTTCCAGCCTCAACATCTTTAGTAAAATGAATCATTTCATAAATACTTTCCTTGTCTAACTGATAAGTCAATAGATAATTTAATGCGGCTTTAATTAATTTTTGCTTTATATTTTCATTTATAAGTAAAAGTCTAATTCTTTTTCTTGGATCTATTAAAAAGTTTATATTAAACTCATTTAATAATGGTTGATTACAGAATCTAATCCAAGAGTCAACAGCATTATCAATAGATAAATCAATTGCAGCAACTTCTTTTCTAACCAATACTTCATCCTTTAACAAGGTCTCTTCTTTTTTCCTATTTATTTTTATTTGCTTATTTAATTTTTCTATTAACTTATCAATACTATTCCAAGAAAGCACCGAATTCTTGCGAGCTCTAATAGACATTAACCATGATAAATCTTTAACTGTAAATAATTGATCTGCGACAAGTTCCATATAAGGAATTTCTGATTTATGTTCTAATTCTAATAAATATATAGTTATTTTTTTCTTTTTATCTAACCCATCTTTTAATATATATAAGGGATCTTTTGAAATTATAGGCTTACCACTTTCATATCTAGAATACAATATCTCTTCTATTAAAGATTCTATTATAGTTTCATTATCAATACGTTTTAGTATAAGATATATTAATAAATCAATTATATAAGTAAATGTTCTTGAGGAATACATATTAAGCTTATCTTTTCCCCACTTTAAAGCTATCTTAAAATCAATGGTTTTAAAATTATTAACCAACTTTAATAGTCTTTCTTCATCAAGAGTTTGATTTATTTTAAATTTAAGTAATGCGGTCATGAACTCTTCAGTTTCAATTAAATTATTTTTTTTTAATAGATCTAAAATGTGCTCTAACACTGAATCTCTTAAATATACTCCATTTGTAATTAAGGGTTTTAAACATATTAGCTCTGTATTGTTTGCATATTTAAGATATAAAAGTATAGCTTTTTCTTGGATTTCACCACTTCTATTTAAAGCTAAATCCAAATACTCTTGTTTAAAATCAATATTGCATTGAATTGCAATCTCCATTGCGATTACAACAGCTATTTCATCATTTGTAGTGTTCAAAATAAAGTCTTTCAACTGTTGTTTAAGATTAATATGATTTAAACTACTATATATTTGATAATTTGCATAAAAGTTTCGATTATCCCTCTTATTTAGTGAGTTCAAAAACTTATCAATAAACCTTTCTTTTTGGATACCATTTATATCTGTAAAATCAACTAAAAATAATACGTTATAATCTCTTTCTAAAATCTCCTCAAAAACAACTGGGTTCATGCCTGCTATCCAAGCAGCTGTGGCATGAAGTTGAGGAATTATTTTTTCTTCTGGATCATTAGGATGAATAAGCAAATTCATAATTTAGTCATTATTAAGATGTTCATTTATAAAATTTGCTGCTAAAAACTCCGCGTATGTTAGATGCGCCCATCCATATTTATTTGTTCCACGTGCTACAAAAAGGGCTGTTCTTAATGCCTCTTCAACATCCGACTCCCTTTCTAATTTCATTATAGTTTCAATATCAACATAACCTATTTCAGACTTATTTATCACACCTAAGATGCCACTTGTATTTACAATACTTTTATTACAAAACAGAGTAATAGTTGCAATTATTGATATTAAATTCAAGCATTCTATTTCACTTAACCTACCAGCCTGTGATTGTTTTGTCTTACGGCTAGGGTTAATCTCACTGACTAAACCCCTACATCCTTGTTTATAAATATCAATTCTTGAATTAGGTAACACACCATATCCCGTATGATAGTAACCTATTAACATTTGTAAAGTAACAGGTGTTCCAGTAAATGAAACTAAATTTTTATTTTTTATTTCTTTTATAAAATCTTTTGTTGATATGTTATTTTCCTCTAAGGCTTTTATAATATCCTCCTTACATAATGGTGCTAGTTGATATATTCCACAGGAATCTTCCCCCCATAACTTCTTTAATTCTTTCTCTAATTCAAAAACTTCCAAAATTATCCTACTAGCTATTCTTAAAGTTAATCTATAAAGTTCAGATTTATGCTCACGGAACTTTTTTATTAACATATTTGTCAAAGATTCATATTTAATAAATGATTCATCAAAGCTGTCTAAAAATAAATAAAGGTGTCCATTTCCACTAATCCATTCATCAAAAAAAGGATTTTCTAGTAGTTCTTCTTTTAAATCTTCACGAGTAGAAATTTTACTAAGGTCTACAAACTCCACTTTATCTATTTTATTAGCATCCCTAACTAGTTCTTGTTTGAGCTTACAATACTCCATCTCTATAGTATTAGATTTTCCTATTCCCGGCCCTCCCAAAAGAATTAAACATGTTTTATAAGAAATTGATTTAAAAGTAACTAGTCTCTGCTCTTTATTGTCCTTTGGGTTAACAATAAACCCATCATGATCGAAAATTACTTTTTCTTCTCTTTCATACCAATACCTGTTCCAACTGTAGTTCATTATACCCATTTCTCCCCCATATCTTAATCATTAAAGATATTTTTACTTATCTTAAAATTTATGAAAAATACTTTTTAAATTAATTTTCACAATAAATCTATGAATAATTTTCAAATTAAGTATCCTAGTTTCTTTTGGATATTATTCAATAAGAATATCATCCCTCCCTTGTAATAGCTCATTAATATTATTATATTAAAATAAACAATAATAAAAATTTCCGATTTAAGAACTATATATAAACTTATTATTAATATTATATATCATGAACTCCAAAGATTAATTTTAGATTAATTAGAATATTATATATTTTTTATGTGTAAAATATCCAAATTCTGTTATTATTAATACATATACTGCAATAGGATAAGGAGGATACTATGGATACTTTAGTCAAAGAATATGAGGTAGTAGCTAATATGTTAAATGATTGGTATATTGAAATCCGTGCGAGACGCATTGATAATGCTCACCAGCTAAAAGAAGAAATCGATAATAGAATGAAAGATGTCTCGGATCAGAGCTTACACTTATATTATTCACTATTAGATTTTCGTTATAAGTTTATAGTAGATAATTTAAATATTTCAAAGGGTTGCTTCGACAAAGTAGAAACTTTTCAAATTCCAAATGATAATATATTAACCTACTACTATCACTTCTTTAAAGCAATTCATGCAAGTACCGTAGGCAGCTATTCAATAGCAAGAGATAATTATGATAAAGCAGAAGAACTTCTAAATGAGGTATCTGATGAAATTGAGCAGGCTGAATTTTACTATAAAATTGGTGCTTTCCATTATGATATTTACGAATCACTCCAATCAATTAAGTATGTTAACAAAGCTAAAGAAATATTCTCTAAACATGAAGGCTATGAACGAAATATAGGATTCTGTGAAAACCTTTTTGGCATGGCATGTACCAATTTAAGAGAATGGGCATTAGCCGAAGAACACCTTGTAAAAGCAATGGATTTGTTCCAAAAAATTGGAGAAGAAAAATTTACTGTAATGGTTCGTCATAATTTAGGATTATTATATGCAGGGCAAAATATGTCTGAATTAGCTATTCGCTACCTCTCTGAAGTATCCGAAAAGAAACCTAACCACTATAAAGCCATTTTCATCGAAGGCAGAGAACACTCTAAACTAGGAAACCAAGAAACTGCTAATACTTTATTTGAAAGAGGATTACAACTCTGTACAGAACTAAACAATGAAGAATATCAGCATCGGTTTAAAATTTTAAGAGACATTAATAATAATGTCCCTGCTGAAAAATTAGAAGGTACAGTTCTTGCAGGAATTGAATACTTTGAACGAGAAGATTTATATGAGTATATCTATGAATGCTGTAATGTTCTAGCAGAAAAGATTTTTGAACAAGGGCAGCATGCCAAAGCAGGTACATACTTCTATAAAGCAATGCAAGCTAAGAAAAAAGCCGATGCGAAAGGAGCTTTAAAATGAAAAAGCTAATTAAAGTGATGAGTATTGCTACTGCTTTAATGTTTACATTGGGAATTACCTCTCAAACAGATAGTCACGTAGTAAAAGTCGTTCAAAGTATGATGGCAGACGGAGACCATGGTGGTTGATGTCTTTTGACCCGGAATTCAATCCCGGGTCTTTTTTTATTGAAACAAGATATAAATCGTCAGTTTTAACTATATAGTTGAGAAGGAATGCTTAATAAAAAAAGAGGATCATGATGAAATATCAAACAATATTTCCCTCATTAAAAAAATCGCTTTTTATCTTTATCTTTTCTTTCAGTATGTTAATTTTCATACTCCCTGCCTCTACCTTGGCGCAATCCAATAACAATACAAATCCTGTTACAAATTACTATGTATCTCCAACAGGAAATGACCTCAATCCAGGTACATTAGATCAACCTTTCGCTACCATTCAAAAAGCTGGTAATGTCGCAAAAGAAGGAAATACAATCTACATAAAAAGCGGAGTTTATAACCAAAAAGTTCGTGTCGCTCATTCTGGTACCTCAGGCGCAACCATTACTTTTCAAAATTACCAGGATGAAAAAGTCATTCTCGATGATTCTAAGGTCAAATTAGAAGATGATGGATTATTTACAATAGAAGACAAAAATTATATTCAAGTAAAGGGATTAGACCCTATACATACAAAGTTAGCAGTATTCGGTGATGAAAATAGAAGCGGTTCAATCGTTCTAGCCACAACTCCACCCTTAAAAGCATTGGGTGTAAAGAAGAATGTATGGTTTGGTATTTAAGAATGTAAATCAGACTGTATTTGGTACTATGGAACATTATCCCTTATATTTTTCATTCCTACTGCTACTTATGTTATTTCTAAATTAATATGTTCATAATAAAAAAAGAGGGTGCTCGCAGCTCCCTCTTTTTTTAGATAATTAAATATGCTCTCCATGATCCATAAACACTTCAATAGTTTCATTTTGTGATACGTCTTTTACATTAGTAAGACCAAAAGTAAAAACAGCGGATAACATCATCATTAATAAGATTGCTTTTTTCATTTTAGCGCCCTTCTTTCTATACTCTTTTTGTCTGCATCTAAAGCGATGTGTAAATACTTGCTGGCTTTTTCGTGATTTTCTGAACCATAGAATATATTACCTAAAAGATAAGCATATTCTTTTACCCAATCATATAATTCTTCTTTTTCAAAATACGAAATACCTTCCATGACCACCTTTTCTAATTCTTCTTGTGGTGCATAGTTATGTACTGCTTTTAAAATTTGAAAATGATGACGATAACATAAGTCACTAATCTTATAGCCATTCTCAATATATTCATTAGCATTATGATTATGACCTAACTTAAAATGTTCTCTTGCTAAAAGAAACATCGTTTTAGCGTTGTTTTCTAGTGATTCCTCTAAATGCTTAATTGCCAACTCTGACATGTTTTGACTTGCATATAAAAGTCCTAAATTGTGCTTTACACGTTTAGTAAGACTTTCGTCATGAGATTTTTGGAAAGTACCCAATGCTGAAAGTAAATATTCTTCTGCACTTTCGAAATCACTTAAGCGAGTGTGTGCCATCCCTAAAGTATTCAAACAAGCAGCAGTTTTTAATTCATACCCTGGACTAATTGAAAATACTTCATTTGCCTTCGTAGCAAATTGAATAGCTAGGATTGGTTTCAATATGTGATAGTAATGAACTGCAAGCCAATAATTAAATTCAGCTTTTTCGATTTCATCATGCATGTACTCTAAATACTTTTCAGCTTCTTCAAATTGCATTCTTGCTTCACTATGGTTTGCTGTATTAGTAGCATAAATTGCTTTAAATAAATGATGATAGTACTCTAAAAATGTTTCTGTAGGCTCTTCTAATGGCTCAATTTTATCCAAAATATCTTTTGAACTATCTATATCACGAATTAGCAGATTATACCGCGCATTCAATAAAGCATAGTATACTAATATTGTTTGGTCTTCCTTAATATTATTGATTTTATCTGCAATCTCTTCTTTTATTTTATTAGACTTTATTACACGTTGTGAAATTATAGCTTGATACCAGTCGTTTAATAATTTTGTGATTTCTTCTTTAGAAATAATTTCAACATTCATATACGCTACCCCCTTTTGTTAAATGTTACCACAACATACTTGTTTATATAAATGATTTTTTGAATATTAAAACTTGATAAACTTTTTTGGATTCTTATATAAAACAATGTTAATTTCAGATTTATTGAACTACCCCCACTTTAAATAATTATCTGTTAGTCTTACCAATCCAATTAGTACAACAGTTAACATGATACACAGGGAAGATTTAATTGAATAGAAAATATATTTTGAATAACTTCCCTTAAAATTAGTATCAGTATCCCTCATTCCCTCGTCTACCGATTTTAATATCCGTATTTCTTCAAGTACACATATATATGATTTGATTTTATACGAAAAACCATGAATTATTAAAAATTTAGTTTCAGATAGAATACGTAGACCATAGGAGTTGGTGTTTCTTAATCCAGAATACATTACTGGTTTTTTTTATTAGTACAAGATATAAATCGTCTGTTTGAATTATATAGTTGAGAAGGAATGCTTAATAAAGAAGGAGGATCATGATGAAATATCAAACAATATTTCCCTCATTAAAAAAATCGCTTTTTATCTTTATCCTTTCTTTCAGTATGTTAATTTTCACACTCCCTACCTCTATCTTTGCACAATCCAATAACAATGCAAATCCTGTTACAAATTACTATGTATCTCCAACAGGAAACGATCTCAATCCCGGTACATTAGATCAACCTTTTGCTACCATTCAAAAGGCTGCTAACGTCGCTAAAGAAGGAAGTACAATCTACATAAGAGGCGGAGTTTATAACCAGAAGGTTCGTGTCAATCATTCTGGTGCCTCAGGAGCACCCATTACTTTTCAAAATTACCAGGATGAAAAAGTCATTCTTGATGGTTCTAAAGTCAAGTTAGAAAATGATGGGTTATTTACAATAGAAGACAAAAACTATATTCAAGTAAAAGGATTAGAATTTCGTAACTTAAAGTCAACGAAAGTTAACGAAACCCCTATTGGTATTTATATCACTGGAACAGGAAGTTACATTGATATTAGAAATAATTATATTCACCACATTGAAGCAAATGTTAAGGATGGAAATGCACACGGTATTGCGGTCTACGGTACTTCATCTAGTGCACAAAATAATTTAAATCATATTGTCATTGATAATAACGAAGTAGCAAATTTGAAATTAGGACTGAGTGAAGCAATTGCTGTGAATGGGAATGTAGATTCCTTTGAAGTTACCAATAACAAAGTACATGATAACAACAACATTGGAATTGTTCTGATTGGACATGAAGAAGTATCTCCAGTAGCTTCTTTAGATCAGGCACGAAATGGAGTTGTTCGTAATAACATTGTCCATCACAATTCATCCATCAATAATACTAGTTATAATGAATATTCAGCTGATGGTATTTACGTGGATGGTGGGAAGCAAATTATCATTGAGCAAAATCAAAGCTATGAAAATGATCTCGGTATTGAAGTAGCTAGCGAACATGCAGGAAAAAGCGCAAGCCAAATTACCGTTAGAGACAATACGATATCCAATAATATTATGAGTGGCATTGCAATTGGTGGATATGACAGTCAGCAAGGATATGCGGAAAATAACATAATTACGAACAATGTAATTTATAAAAATGATACAAAAGATCAAGAGAGTGGCCAAATCGAATTAAATTATGATACCCGGAACAATGTAATTACCAATAACCAAATCTATGCGAGTAATAGCCGTATTTTTATTAGCAATAATTTTAATAAAAACACAGGAAACAAGCTTGATTACAATCATTACTATGGTGAATTCGATCAAAGTAATGGCTTATGGCAATGGAAAAGAAAAATATATAAAGGATTTTCATCTTATCAAGCAGGTATGAACCAAGAAGGAAATGAACAACATAGTGTATTTAGCAAATTACCCTCTTCACTCAAACTACTTTTAAAATAAAGCAAATGTACTAAAACAATTTTATTCCAGCTCACTTCATCTCCCCTCCCCAATAATGTCAAAGATGAATTAAAAGTTGTAGTTCCAATTGAAACTACAACTTTTTCATGTTCATAAAAACTCTATATTCACTTCACATTTACACTGGATTCGCCCATAATTATTTTATATGCTTCAGCTAATTTTTCTTAATATTAAGTATTTACATTCCCCCCTTCCTTACCTCATAATTTTAATGGGGAAAGGGAGGAAAAAAATGGTTCAAATAAAAATAACGCCCGAAGAATTGGAACAAGTTGCAAAACGGGCTAATGATACAAAACACGCGCTAGAATCCATACATAATAATTTATGCAATCAAATTGATTACATGTGTTTCCAATGGACTGGTGCATCGAATCAAAACTTTGTTCAAATGTTCAACAATGCCAGACCATCCGCATTCACAGCTATCAATGCACTTGTGCATGTAGAAGAAGAATTAAAGAGAATTGCTGAAAAATTCCGCGTTGCAGATAATGAAGGTGTAATGACTCAAAAAGAAACTAAACCTAGTAAATCATCTGAAAAATCCTTCTTAGGAAAAGTTTGGGATGGTATAGTAGATGGTGCGGAAGATGCTGTTGGAGATACAATCGACGGTATAAAAGCATTAGGTGATTGGGAAACTTGGAAAGGCATGGGCTACACTGTCACCCATTTAGATGAGGCTTTACCTGCTATGTGGGATGCGTTATCCGACTCTTTTAATAAAGATGTGATAAATGGGGATGCAGAAACACGTGCAAGATGGGGATCGTATGCTTTAACACAAATTGGATTAGGTCTTCTTGGAGATAAAGGGGTTAGTAAGGCTGCAAAGCTGGCACAAGGTGCTAAATTCTCTCAAGGTATCTCAAAAGCTGGACAATTATTTAATAAAGGCGATAATTTGGCTTTCGCAGGCGGTAATGGTAGTAGATCTGTATTTGATAGTGCTACTTTTAGACAAACCGAAGAAAAACTTTCAACCTACCAGTTTGCTAAAGGTGATAGGTCCCAACCTGTCACAAGTGTAGGTGAAGCACAAGTAAAACGTTATTTAGAGAATACTGGCGGAACATTGGCAGAAATCAAACCGAGATATACACGAGAACAAATTGAACATCTAGCTGAAAGTAACTTTGAAAATCAAATAGATTCTGTTTTGCGGGATGTAGATATGTCACGTGAAACGTTTGATGAGCTAAAAACGAAAATGTATCATGAACTTAGTCCAGAAGAAGTAGTGGCCATGAAACAGATTAGAGACAGTGTTCCCGCACCAACTTCTACTACAATGATGCAGAAAGCAATTCCGTTAGAAGATATAAAAAAATACTTAATGGATGAACGATTCAATGAAGTTGGGGGATGCGTTGCAAAATTTGAAGATGTAGCAGACATTCAATCATCACACGACTTATTTCACTCATTACGTTTAGATTATCACAAAACCAAATTTACTACCGAAAGTGATTTTGGTGTTATTAGATTTACATCGGATGATGCGGAAAAACTATATATCCCTTATGGCGATAATTTTAATGATCCAATAAATAAAAAACCTAGCGATTACTTACAATATCCTCAAACAGGAAATGGATTTGTAATGTCTGAAAACGGACGTATTATTCCAGAATATGAATCTCAATTTCCACAGAAATTAAGACCACATGATGGGGCAGAAATATATGAAATTGTAAATGGAAAGGAACGCTTGGTAGGAATATATAGCGAGCTAGATAAAAAATTCATTCCAGCTGTGACTAAGGAATAAGAAAGGAATTATGGAAATGATTAGACGAGATGAGTATGCAGTTTATAAAGGAACAGAATATAGTATATCCAAAATCGATAATCGGTTTATATTAACTTCTACAAATCAAAAGGACTTACAAAACGGTTTTACACCCTACGAACGAAATCCCAATTTATTTATAAAAGAAGTTGAAAAATCCGAGTTAGAAACAGCGTATGACATTACACCTTTTGCCAAGCATAAAGAAATTATGTTTCGAATTATTGGAGAAAATAAAGACAAAGGAACTGTTTCAATATATACGATTGATCCCAAAGTAGGAAAAGAATTAGGAATGTCTTCACCTGGTCGTGGTGAATTCGTAAAAGATGTAAGACTAGAAGATGTTGAGTTAATTGAAAAAGTAGAACCTATCTGGGGATTTACACTAAATAAAGAGAATTAATTACAACAGATAACAGCAGAACCTTATAAAAACAAAGGTTCTGCCGTTTAATACCGGCAACCAAAAAACAGTAGAGTAGGTGACTCAATGATTAGAGATGGAAAATATGGATTATATAATGGACAAGAATACATGTTAGCTGGAAAGAAAGATGATTTAGAAATTATATCGAATGATCCAGCTGAACTATTAAATGGTTTTATTCGAGATGATTGGGATGAAAATATTTTCTTTAAAAAAATAAAAAAAGAAGACTTGGATACCGCTTATGAAATTACAACATACGCAAAATATAAAGGACATAATTTTGGGATACTAACTGCAAGCGAATTAAAAGTAGTTATTGCTACAAATAATCCACAGGTAGGACACGAACTAAATATGTCTGTACCAGGTCGTGGAGAATTTCATATGGAAGTAAATAGGACAGATGTTGAGTTAATTGAAGAAAAAAATTATATCGGGATTTACACTAAATATAAACATATTTATATCCCCCTTGTTTTTGTTTATACAAGAAGATAATACGATTATTAAATGTTTAATAATATAATTTTCTTATATTTCAGTATTTTTTCTTTTATATATTATATAAACAAGTAGTAATATCATATAAATAAAACTTATTATCATAACAATTACCCAACCAGGATAAAATTTAGCTGCATATATAAAAAAATCTACTTGATAAATATCTTTATAATTCGAGACAGGCCCTTTAAAATAATTTGTAAACTTAGCTGTGTACTTCCATTCATCAGGAAAATCTATTAAATTACTACCTTGATACCAACTAATCAATGTTGAAAAAATAAACACTAAAAATGAAGCACCTAATTGAAACATTTGATTGATTGTCAAATTATTCCCCTCCTTAATTATAAATATTTATGTATTACCTATTCTTAGTTGTCAATTCAAAATACAGGTACAATAGAAACCAGAAGTATGATTGTTAATACCTACATAATATAATTCCACTTAAAAAATTTGATTTATGAAGTTCTTCTTCAATAAACTTTACATCTCCTTTAACTAAATTATCCAAAGAAACACTAAAAAGAAAACTAAATATAAAAATACACATAAACTTTTTCCATTTAAAAATAAATTAACTAGAAACATCATTTTTCCCACTAATTCCTCTTAAGATATTATTTAAGAGAAGTAATAAAAGATTTGAAGAAAAAAGAACATTTTGTTAGTGCTACCCCATCGCTATCAAGCTAAGCTCATACAACATCAATTATAGTAGAGGCTGTTTCTTTTTGCTAAAGTCTATGCGTAGGGATTTTAAAGGTTTGCATACAAAATAAACCCTAAAGGGTTTCCTTTTTTGAATTAAGCCGCTTGATTATCAGACATAGTACAATTATAAACGACACCTAATATATCAAAGACTGTTTTTTCTCGTATAGCTTGATCACGTACTCGTTTTTGTTGTTGTTCATCTGTAAGTCGATGAACGATTACACGGGTTGGTACTTATCAATCATACCTACATAGGCATCGGATATTTCATATGTTTGTCCTGGGTGGAGAGAGCTCATTAATACCTCCATATCTAGCTGTATATACTCTGTACCTTTCTTTATTGTTCCATCCTGAAAATAATCTGGTTTGCAATTTTTTGATAAATACGTGTATTAGATTTAATACGAGAGATATAGTAAGCCTTTTTATCTTGTATATGTTGAAGATCTTTTAAATGAAAATACCCTAAATCACGGATACATAAATCATTTGGTTCCACAGATGGAGCACACAGAGAACCATAGGTTCTATCATGCTGTTTACCGGGACCTGTATGAATATGTAGGAACTTTCCATTTAATAAATCATACTCAAGCTGAATCTTTCCCCCCACTGTATGGCTGCAATAAATATCTTTCCACAAAAAAAAGACACCCTAAGGTGCCTTCCTCCGACTTGATAACCACTTTAATTTTAATAATATGTATTGGACTTTCATCCAAAGATAATTCTAACATATTTTCAGAAAAATGAAAGCGGATTCTTTAACTTACTTAATTACTTTGTCCATGACCTCTTTATATTTGTTAAATTGGGCATCTTCCATATCACCGTTCATTTGTATAAGAAAGTTACCTTTTGCGTAAGTATGAGAAAATAGCATTTGATTACCATTGCCTAAATCATCATAGTATTTCTTAGCTTTTTCAAGATCTTCTTTGTTTTTAAACTCAAATATTCGACCGCCACTATCTTCACCTAATGCTGGAACAAGAATGCGCTTTGCTTCTTTTCTAGTATTTCCAAATTCTTTTTCTGGTAGGTCACTAGGATTTTCAGCTTCTAATCCTGCAGCTTTAAATTCTTCAATTACCTTACCAACTGTGACATTACTTGTCATTGATTTAACGCTGTCACAAGCAGCTAAACCGAATAATAATAGGGCACCAATAAGTAATACTGCTAATCTTTTAAACATAGTTGTTCATTCCTCCTAATGTAAATAAATCCGTATATATAATAACAAATTATTAATTTATATATTGTCATATATTGTCGAACGAAAATAAAAAAAGGGTGTACCCATGTTCTAAAATTAAAAACACTTATAATAAGCATTATAATCCAAAGGATACAACCTATAATATCAATGCTAAGAAATAACTTCCCCTTTATTGTTTTCATTCATAACTATTCCCTTCCAGATGTCACCTTAAATTTATCATTCTCAATATAATAATATGCATTTTGTCTTTCAACTATTTTTTACATTTAATTACTGTTGTTGGTTCTGGCGCAACAAATACTGTTACTGTGTGCACCCGGGTAGCAAGATAGCAATAACCCCTGAAATTAAAATTAAATCTGAACAGATTGAAGAATCCAAAACAAAAAAGCTAATGAAGTAAAAGTAAACAACGTATAGATTTGAATTATATTTCTCAACAACCAAAATTACTTAATGTGGTAAAATAATAATCGGGTTGGCACCCAATACCATATTACGATGGTTCCAGTCGCAAGAAGGCACCTTTGGGTGTCTTTTCTTTTGCTTGAAACACATTCTGGCAAAATACCTGTATCTTTGTTAATTTACGACTCACATAAACCAACAAACTTCGTATATATAATTTGTTACCCTAAATGGGTTGACAATACGAACAGTTATAGGAGGATTTTGTGAATGGTAAAAACAGCATGTGTAAGTATTATTACTGGCATTCTTTTAATATGTTCAACAGGATGTGCCACTCAAACGGATTCTATTACAACTAAAACTCAATCAGTAGATGATGGCACATATACAACAAAGGAGATCACAGACGCATTTCCTGTAGGAACACCCATAACTACTTACATTCAAAAAGAAGAAAAACTGAACGTAAAACATCTCACCAATATTTCACTTACAGATGGTGGCGTCGGTAGAGTTCTAGAAGCAACAGATGGTTTTGTTGTCGTATGTGGGAATGAAAAAGGAGTTTTTGATGTGTTAATATTTAAAACCATGGAAGATGTAAAGAAATATGAACAGAGTTTAAAGCGATAATTAATATCCTCCTTATGCCTTTTACACAGACATTGTCCTCTTGCTCTTGCTATAACTCTATGTACAGCATAATTGCATCACGAATACACACACGTTATAATAGTCACCTAATTACATATAATGAGGTGCAGAAAATGAATAAAACAGAATTAACAAAAGTAGTAGCAGAAAAAGCTGAACTTACACAAAAAGATGCTGCAGCAGCAACACAAGCGTTATTAGATACAGTAACAAATGCGCTAGCAAATGGAGAGAAAGTACAGATTCTTGGTTTTGGTACATTTGAAGTACGTGAAAGATCTGCACGTACTGGACGTAACCCACAAACAGGTGAAGAAATGCAAATCGCAGCTTCAAAAGCACCTGCTTTTAAAGCTGGAAAAGAATTAAAAGAGGCAGTGAAATAATTACACATAGTCAAAAGGCTTTCCACGCCCCAGCTTTGCCCCCTACCCTTCGCATATCCTGTTTTGGCTAGCTAATCTGGTTTGTTAAGGGGGGCAAAGAGAAGGAGGGCAAAAAAGAATCCTTTAAACCAGGATTCTTTTTTTGAAGTATCGCCTATTGTGAAGTATTTTTATAAGAATGTGTAGTAGAAGGTTATAGCAAATCCGATTTTGAACTACCCCCACTTTCACTTCGTTTAGAAGTGAGGGATTCCTAAGTAAAGAGTTCTATCGAACTCTAATTGATTAGGCTAACCCCGCAGTCCTTG
>NZ_JBQENW010000013.1:0-140027 GCF_052044835.1 Bacillus sp. 22475
TTCTAGCCGCTGGAGCTGGATATCAATTAAAAGCGGAAGCGGCTCGCTCAGAATCGCAGGGCATTGGAGCTCTCGACCTTGAAGCGCTTTTTGCTTCGAGCGAGAGAGCGAAATGACCGGAGATTCTAGCCGCTGGAGCTGGATATTATGTAAAAGCGGAAGCGGCTCGTTTAGAGTCGCTTTTTTATGTAATGGTCGCACTTAACGGTACACGAAATTATATCAACGATTTTTTCATTATATCGATCATTACCCGCAATATATCAGCGATTTGACAAAGGATATCAATTTGCCGACAAATCACGACAATATCAGCGCCCCTCTCCCCTACTTTTATCAATATATTACAATCTCATCTATGTTAAAATATAGGAAACACCCTTTAGCTTTTCCAAATTCATCATTTACTACTTAAATGACGGGAGTGGTTCAGTTGAAAGACTACTTAATTAGAGCATTTTTTGCGTTAATAACAGTTGGGATTCTCTTACTTATAGCTAATATTTTCAATATACGTGTCGAGGTTAAGGACTATGCTTTCCTCGTTGTCGTAGCAATTGGTGGCGGCTGGGGTGGCTGGTACCTGTATAAAAAACAAAGCAAGCAAAATGATAAAGGCATTCCAAAGTAATATGGAATGCCTCTTTTATTGCCTTCTGTAATAAATAATGAAATTCAGACCACTAATACAACCAATCGCAATAAACATACAAAACGATTGTGGATCTCCACCTAGATTATACTCATCAACGATAAATCCGGACATAAACAACGTTATCGCGGAAACACCGATACACAATACCGAGATAAACCAAAGCGAAAATTCATTAATCAACTCTTTCTTCTGTCTCAAAACAATTAGCATAACAAGAATAGACGCTGCTAAAATACTTTTAAAAACCGGACGTAAATATACGAACTCCTCCATCTATTTCTCCTTTCCCCAAAACATTACATCTAAACATTAACATATTTAACCAAATTAAAAACACATGCCATCTTAAATTAAAACGACATGTGTTTCCGTATTTGCTATGATAGTTGCTTCCACTTCGTTCCCAAAATAGGACGCTCATAATTTTGGATTGCATGAATTAGTTTATCTGCTGTCTCAGCTGAAACGATTAACTCTTTATTTGATGGATTCATAAATCCTTCTTCTGCTGCACATTCAACCATTTGCAAAATTGGTCCGTAAAAACCTTTTATGTTTAATAAACCAACTGGCTTATTA
The DNA here is from genome assembly GCF_052044835.1 of Bacillus sp. 22475. Lineage (NCBI taxonomy): Bacteria > Bacillati > Bacillota > Bacilli > Caryophanales > Bacillaceae > Bacillus > Bacillus sp. 22475. The sequence continues at coordinate 1,235 of NZ_JBQENW010000013.1, forward strand.
TGTATACCAATTTGCGACCAACATACAACTTCAAATAGTTCTTCAAACGTTCCGTATCCGCCTGGAAGCGCAATAAAAGCATCCGCAAGCTCTGCCATTTTCGCTTTACGTTCGTGCATTGTTTCTACTTCAATTAATTCTGTTAATCCTGTATGCACAATCTCTCCTCGAAATAGACCGCGCGGCATAACACCTGTTACACGTCCACCTAAACGAAGAACTTCGTTTGCTACTTCTCCCATTAATCCGACACATGAACCACCGTATACGAGCTCATAGTCGTTCTCAACAAACATTTTACCTAATTGAATTGCCTGCTCTTTGAATTCTGGTCTCTCCCCTAAATTAGAACCTGCAAACACACAAATCTTTCTCATCCCTACACCCCGAAACTATATATTGTTATGATACAATGAACATTGTACAACATATTGAGGAGATGAGGAAGAAATGGATATCGTTGCATTCCAAAGATGGGTTGAGGAATTTTACGAAAAACGAAGCTGGTCACAGTATAATGCCTTTATTCGCTTAAATTTCTTAACCGAGGAAGTTGGGGAAGTTTCACGAGTCGTTCGCGCTATTGAAATCGGCCGCGATCGCCCTGATGAAGATGCGAAAACAGAAGAAGAGCTAAAACAAGAACTAAAAGAAGAACTTGGCGATGTACTATCTAACCTTATTATTCTTTCGCAAAAATATGATTTAGACTTACAAGATATTATGGACGCACACGTCACAAAGCTTTCGAAAAGGTTCGAAGTATCTAAATGAGAATATTATCAATTATGGTATAATATTCTTGTCACAATACTAAGGGGGATTTTATGTTATCAAAAAAATTGCACGACGCATTAAATGAACAAATGAACTTTGAATTTTACTCTGCCCATGCTTATATGGCAATGGCTGCTTACTGTACAGCTGAGAGCTATGATGGATTCGCTAACTTTTTCCTTGTACAAGCTGAAGAAGAACGTTTCCACGCAATGAAGCTTTACAACTATATTAATGACCGCGGAGAGCGCGCTATTATTACTGGATTTGATAATCCGAATAACGAATACAAATCTGTATTAAACGCTTTTGAAGTCGCACTTGAGCACGAGCGTGAAGTAACGAAACGTATTTACAACTTATCTGATATCGCTTGGGACGAGCGTGAACATGCAACAATTACATTCTTAAAATGGTTCGTTGACGAACAAGTTGAAGAAGAAGCTTCATTCGATAGCATCATCCAAAAACTAAAACGTATTACAAGCGATTCAAACGCACTATTTATGCTAGATGCTGAATTAGAGAAACGTACATTTACGCCTCCAGCTGAGTAATATTTCAATCACCTTAATACATGTATTAAGGTGATTTTTTTGATTGCTCTCTATCTTAAAATCACCTTAAATTTCCTCATATTTGACATAGTGCCAGATATAAAATGGTATTATTTTCAATATAAAAACGAATATACGAGGAGAGGAAAAATGAATCAACGTGTAGAAGCTGTTGATGCAATTCGTGGTTTCGCTTTGTTTGGCATTTTACTAGTCAATATGACATTAATTCAATTTGGTTTCTTCACCAGTGAAAAACCAACTTATCTATTTGGCGATCTTGATAAAGGTGCTAATTGGTTTATTCAATTTTTCGGCACACATAACTTTATATCCCTATTTTCTTTTCTATTTGGGCTTAGCATTATTTTGTTACAAAAAAGTATTATCGCAAAAGGAAAAAAATTCTTCCCCACATACATAAGACGTATTATCATTCTTTTACTACTCGGCTACATTCATGGCACTTTTGTTTGGGAGGGAGATATTTTATTTGCATACGGAATAATCGGGATTTTTTTAATGATATTCATCAATCGAAAACCGAAAACTTTGCTTATTTGGGCGATTATTCTACTCGCACTTACTACACTTATGTCTTATCAAACTGATCCATCTACAAATATAAATGATTTCGCACCTTATACTGAAAAAGAACATAAAGTCCATCAAACTGGAAGCTATATGGATCACGTCAACTTTAGATTGACTGAAAATCCTTTTGATTACATGGGAATTGACGGTGCATTCGGATTATTTTTCATATCAGTTTTCGCAATAATTTTTATGTCTCCACTGTTCCTACTCGGAATGTATGTAGGGAAAAAAGGCTGGCTATTTGAGGTCAGTAAACATATACCTGCTGTCAAAAAAATATGGTTTGCCACCGGTCTCTTCTCTTTTACAATTAAAATCTTAGCTATGTTCATAAAACACCCGGTTTTAATTATGTTACAAGATGGCCTTACACCAGTAACTATGACCTTCTTTTACGGAAGCACAATCATTTTATTATTCCATTACAAAAAAGCAACCCGTCTACTAACATACATGGCGAACATGGGGAAAATGTCCGTTAGTAATTACTTAGCGCAATCTATTATCGCAACAACCATTTTTTACGCATATGGATTTGGCTTATACGGGAAAATCGGCTATTTCTTCGGTATTCTTTTAACCATCGGAATTTATACGATTCAATTATTCGTTAGCTCCAGAAATACCGAATGGGGCCAGTGGAATATGTCTGGAGACTGGGAACTTATTTAGAGAAACCACGTTTTAAAAGAGACTTGGATAAAGCAAGTTAAACAAAAAAAGCAATGAGCCTACGCTCATTGCTTTTCTTGATTTATTAAAGCATAACCCCAACGATAATCGCTGATAATATACTTACTAACGTTGCACCGTATACAAGTTTTAAACCGAATGATGATACAACGTTTGCTTGTTTGCCATCGATACTCTTCGTTGCACCTGCGATAATTCCGATAGATGAGAAGTTCGCAAATGATACAAGGAAGATAGATAAAATACCTACTGTACGAGCTGATAAATCGCCAGCTACTTTTCCAAGGTCAAGCATTGCAACGAATTCGTTCGTTACTAATTTTGTTGCCATAATTTGTCCTGCTTGTAACATCTCTGATGTTGGAATACCCATTACGAATGCTAATGGTGAGAAGATATATCCTAAAATGCTTTGGAATGTGATTCCGAAAATTGAATCGAATACACCATTAATTGCTGTAATTAATGCCACGAAACCGATTAACATCGCCGCTACTGTTACAGCGATTGAGAAACCAAGCATAATATATTCGCCTAACATTTCAAAGAATGTTTGTTTCTTGTCTTCTTGTAATTCTAAAATATCGTCTTCTTCTTTTACTTCATATGGATTAATGATATGAACGATAATGAATCCACTGAATAAGTTTAATACAAGTGCTGTTACTACATATTTTGGATCAATCATTTTCATATAAGAACCGACAATTGACATCGATACTGTAGACATTGAAGATGCACAAAGTGTGTATAAACGATTTTTCGGTAATTTGCTTAGTTGATCTTTTACTGTAATGAATACTTCCCCTTGACCAACGATTGCAGCTGCTACCGCATTATATGATTCTAGTTTTCCTAAACCGTTAACTTTACTTAATAGGAAACCGACTGCACGAATGATAATCGGTAAAACTTTAATATGTTGCAGAATCCCGATTAATACTGCTAAGAAAATAATCGGTAATAATACTGTTAAGAAGAATGGTGCTTGTCCATCGTTTGCTAGACCACCAAATACGAAATTAACCCCAGCTTCCGCAAATTTTAAAATAGAACCAAATCCATCTGCGATCCCTTTTACTAATACAAATCCGACCTTTGTATTTAGTAAGAAATACGCAAGTACCAATTGAATAACAAGCATAAGTGCAATTGGTTTATATTTAATCTTCTTACGATCTGAACTGATAAGGAAACCTAGTACAAACACTACAAGTAAACCGACTAGAAACATTACTATTTTCATATGTGAATCCCCCACTTCTCCCACGAATTATTGGTCGTATAACGTATAACGAATGACGTCTGACCATTGTTGTTAAAAAAATTTAAAACCCCTAAAACTATTCAACTGTCATCTAAAATCAGTAAGCGTTTACATAAATTGCAATTTATAAAAGGTAGCTTCTTCTCTCCTACCATACTTGAAAGTCTGAAATTGATACCACCTACAAATCAAATTGTAAGCGTTATCTAGGTGAAATGCAATATAAATTTTAAAAGATTTTTATATGTTAATATATTCCTAATTAATTGGTTTTTTCATGCAAATTTACCATAAAAAAATAGCCCTAGCTATGAGCTAGAGCCATCCTTTTTTTATAACATAACACCAACGATAATCGCTGATAGAATACTTACTAATGTCGCACCGTACACAAGGCGTAAACCGAATGATGATACAACATTTGATTGATTTTCATCGATACCTTTCGTTGCACCTGCGATAATTCCGATAGATGAGAAGTTCGCAAATGATACAAGGAATACAGAAAGAATACCAACTGTACGAGCCGATAAATCACCAGCTACTTTACCAAGATCAAGCATCGCAACAAACTCGTTTGATACTAATTTTGTTGCCATAATTTGTCCCGCTGTTACCATCTCAGCTTGCGGGATACCCATTACGAATGCTAATGGTGAGAAAATATATCCTAAAATAGCTTGGAATGTAATACCGAACATTGAATCAAACAAGCTATTAATTGCTGTAATTAATGCTACGAAACCGAGTAACATAGCTGCTACTGTAATTGCAATCGTGAAACCAAGCATAATGTACTCGCTCAGCATTTCAAAGAATGATTGTTTTTTCTTATTTTCTAATTTCAGTGTATCTTCTTCTTCTGTAATATCGTACGGGTTAATAATATGAATGATAATGAAACCACTAAATAAATTTAATACAAGTGCTGTTACTACATATTTCGGTTCGATCATTTTCATATAAGAACCAACGATTGACATCGACACTGTCGACATAGAAGATGCACATAATGTATATAAACGATGTTTTGGGATTTTACTTAATTGATCTTTTACTGTAATAAATACTTCTGCTTGTCCAACAATGGCAGCTGCTACTGCGTTATATGATTCTAGTTTTCCTAGACCATTTACTTTACTTAACAACGTACCAATAGCACGAATAAATATCGGTAAAATTTTAAAGTGTTGCAGAATTCCGATTAAAACCGCAAAGAATACGATTGGTAATAGCGCTGTTAAGAAGAATGAAACCTCTCCTTTATTAACAAGACCACCAAATACGAAAACGATTCCAGCTTCCGCATATCCAAGAAGTGCGCCAAATCCATCTGAAATTCCTTTTACTAAAATATAACCAACTTGTGTATTTAATAAGAAATAAGATAATACTAGCTGAATAATAAGCATAATTGCGATTGGTTTATACTTAATCTTCTTTCGATCGGCACTTATAAGAAAACCGAGTACAAATACAACGAGTAATCCTACAAGGAACATAACAAACTTCATTAATAAAATCCTCCATTTAACTCTTCATTAACGTTGAACGTCTGACCATTCGAAACAAGAAATAATCCGAACTTTCCATTTCCCCTCCAAAATCTTCAATCGGATAGGAAAGATCATAAAACCTCTTATTTCAAAGGCATTTTCCATTCTAACATAAATTACAACTCATATCCGCACTTTTCTTAAAAAAATACATTTTATTATGAAACATTCATGAATGTTCGTCTTTTTCATTATAAAGCGAAACTTTAATGATCAGGAGTTTCACTTCACATAAATAACTGAACCAACAAAAAATGAGCATCAAGTTTCACTTGATGCTCACCTCATTATACTGCTTTTTCTTTATCAGCTACCGCTGGCTTATCCCAGCACTCTGTATTTTTCAAACCTGGAATAGACTCCGCATAGAATACCGGATCTTTTCCTTGTTTCTTTTGCTTTACGTAATCTGATAATGCCGCAAAAGCATACTTAGAAAGGAATACAATCGCCACTAAGTTAATAACAGCCATAATACCCATGAATAAATCTGCTACATCCCAAACGATTTGAATTGTTGCTACAGAACCTAACATAACCATACCAAGTACAGCAATTCGATAAGCATTTAGTAACACTTTACTTCCATTTAAGAACTCAATATTTGTTTCACCATAGTAGTAGTTACCTACTAATGAACTAAATGCAAACAAGAAGATTGCAACCGCTACAAATATAGACGCCCACGGTCCGATATGTTGGCTTAATGCTTGCTGCGTTAATTGAATTCCATTTAAATCAGCTGCATTATGCACGTCTGATAAAAGAATGATAAATGCTGTACAACTACAAATTAATAATGTATCTGTAAATACCCCTAAAGTTTGAATGAAACCTTGTTTAACTGGGTGCGTTACGTTTGCAGTCGCTGCTGCGTTTGGCGCACTACCCATACCTGCTTCATTTGAGAATAATCCACGTTTTACCCCTAATAAAATCGCAGCTCCTAATCCTCCGCCTACTACTTCTTTAATTCCGAAAGCATGTAAGAAAATTTCTTTAAATACATATGGAATTGCCGTAATGTTTGTTACAACAACGAATAATGCCACTGCTACATAAATAATTGCCATTACTGGAACAATCATTTCAACCGCGCGAGCAATTCGTTTTACTCCGCCGAAAATAATAACTGCAAGTAAACCAGCCATAACAAGACCCACTAATCTGCTATCTGTTTTAAATGCACCATCAAAGGCAGCTGCTACAGTATTAGACTGTACAGCGTTAAAAATCAATCCGAAACTTACTGTTATTAGAACAGAGAACACAACACCTAACCAGCGTTTCTTTAAACCCTTTTCCATATAATACGCTGGGCCCCCACGGAATGCATTCCCATCTTTTACTTTATAAATTTGCGCTAATGTGCTCTCTACAAATGCAGAAGCACCCCCAATTACCGCAATTAACCACATCCAAAATACTGCTCCTGAACCACCTGCTGAGATCGCAATAGCTACACCAGCTAAGTTACCAGTACCTACACGAGAAGCTGTACTCATACAAAACGCTTGGAATGATGATACACCACTCTTCTCTTTTTGTGCCTTCCGCGTTTTCGAACTTGCCCCATCCCCAAGCAATCGAATCATTTCACCGAAGTAACGAACTTGGACAAATTTCACACGAAACGAAAAGTAAAGTCCTAACCCAATTAACATCGCAATAATGATATATGACCAAAGGACATTATTTATATCCCCAATTACCTTAGCTAAAAAATCCATAATTGCATTGCCCCCTCTTCCTAACAATAAGAAAATTATATTCTAAAAACTTTAAGTAATCAAGAACTTTATGTAAGGTTTTATGACATTAGTATGTTAACCATCTTAACATACGTGCTTTTTTTCATAAAAATATAGCTATTACATGCATTTATCCAATACTCAATCATTTATCCTCTTCGACCAGTCATACTTTTAAAATAGTACGTTCCCCATAAATAACGAGAGAAACAAACAAAAAAAGTTATATTGATAATTACCTCTCACCCTTTTCATCATTTACTACAACAAAAAAAGGCGAGCATCGAATTTACCTCGATGCTCACCTTTTCAATTACACTGCTTTTTCTTTATCTGTTACCGCTGACTTATCCCAGCACTCTGTATTCGTTAAACCAGGAATAGAATCTGCACTGAAGACTGGATCTTTCCCTTGTTTCTTTTGCCTTACATAGTCTGCCAATGCTGCATACGCAAATCGGCCAAGAAGTGTAATCGCAATTAAGTTCGTGATTACCATTAGACCCATAAATAAGTCTGCCATATTCCATACAACTTGAAGCGTCGCAACAGAACCGAATAATACCATTCCAACTACCGCAATACGGTAAATTGTTAACCACGTTTTGCTTTGCTTAATAAATTCAATATTTGTTTCACCATAATAGTAGTTTCCTAGAAGTGAACTAAATGCAAATAAGAAAATAATAATCGCTAAGAAACTGCTCGCCCATGGGCCAATTTGTGAACTTAATGCATTTTGTGTTAATTCAATACCTTCTAAATTCGTTGCTTTATACGCACCAGAACACAGTACGATAAATGCTGTTGATGTACATACTAAGAATGTATCTACTAATACTCCAATCGTTTGAATAAAACCTTGTTTTGCTGGATGCGTTACATCAGCTGTTGCTGCCGCGTTCGGCGCACTACCCATACCTGCTTCGTTCGCAAATAATCCGCGCTGAATACCATATTTCATCGCAGCACCGATACCGCCACCTACAGCTGAATCTAAACCGAATGCACCTTTAAAGATTTCCGTAAACACATCTGGTATTAAATAGAAGTTTTTAATGACAACAAAAATCGCTACTGCAATATAAATAAGCGCCATTGGCGGAACAATCATTTCCGACATACGTGCAATACTTTTTACACCACCAAAAATAATAACCCCAACTAATGCAGCTAATACAATACCAACAATATAACGCTCTAAGCCAAATGCATTTTCAAACGCTAATGTTACTGTATTTGCTTGTACTGAGTTGAAAATTAAACCGTAACTAATTGTAATCAGAATAGAGAACCAAATCCCCATCCAACGTTTATTTAAACCTTTTTCCATATAATAAGCAGGACCACCACGGAAGCCACTGCCATCTTTTATTTTATAAATTTGCGCAAGCGTACTTTCTACGAAACTTGAAGACGCACCGATAATCGCAATAACCCACATCCAAAATACAGCCCCAGGTCCTCCCATAGAAATAGCTAACGCTACACCAGCTAAGTTCCCGATACCAATACGAGCTGCAGAACTCATACAAAATGCTTGGAACGATGATACGCTGCCCTTTTTACGTGTCTTGCCAGTTAGTCCATCACTCATTAAACGAATCATTTCCCCTAAATGAGTAAGTTGTACGAATTTTAATTTAATAGAAAAATAAAGCCCTAAACCAATTAACATTGCAATAAGAATATATGACCAAAGAATCGTATTCGTTGATGAAACGAATTGTTCCAAAATATTCATACAATTAACCCCTCCTTTTCTCCATAAAACGAATTATATTTAAAAAACATTCAAAAATCAACATTTTTCGACAATTTGCAATTTCCAAATATTAGCCAAGCGCGAAGTAACAATATCTTTATGACTCTCCTCCCTCTAACTGTGCATACTAAAACAAAAAATAAATCTACAAACTACCCCATTGACAAAAACACCAACCTGTAACTATAATGATTACAACAGGCTGTAACAAACCTAATTACAATACATTCATTCACTTTCAGATATACAATTTAACAAAACACTTTGGAGGGATTTATTATGAAAATCGGAATTATCGGAGCAACTGGTAAAGCAGGAAGTCGTATTTTAAAAGAAGCATTAGATCGTGGACATGAAGTAACTGCAATCGTAAGAAACGCTGCAAAAATTACAGAAGAAAACGTAAAAGTTTTAGAAAAAGACGTATTTTCTCTTACATCTAACGACCTACAAGCATTCGACGTAGTTGTAAATGCATTTGGCGCTCCAGCAGGACAAGAACACCTTCACGTAGATGCAGGAAACGTACTAATTGAAGCTATGAAAGGTGCACCTAATACAAAATTACTTGTAGTTGGTGGCGCTGGAAGCTTATTTGTAGACGAAGAGAAAACAACACGTGTATTTGAGACACCAGGTTTCCCTGGCGAATACCTTGCAACAGCTCAAAACCAAGGTAAAAACTTAGAAATCCTGCAACAAACAAACGATATTACTTGGACATTCATCAGCCCTTCTGCACTATTTGCATTAGGAAAACGCACAGGTTCTTATACAACTGGCAAAGACAACCTGCTTGTTAACTCAAAAGGTGATAGCTACGTAAGTTACGAAGACTTCGCTGTTGCAGCACTTGATGAAATCGAAAATCCAAAACATCTAAACGAACGCTTCACAGTTGTTTCTGAAGCTGAATAATAAAAAAGCTCGTAAAACATAATGTTTTACGAGCTTTTTCTTATTATCGTACTTGCTCTAAGCCATTTTGAGTAATCTTAAAGGATATTTCTTCACCCTTCATTGCACCCTCTTTTTTATCTAGCACATTCTTTTTGTACCAATTCAAACGACTCGGTTCCGCATGGTATACTTTCAACACGTCTCCATACTCAAATGCTGTTCCATTTACTTGCCCAGCAAAATTCTTTGAAGTCTCTTGTCCTTCTGCCGTTACATGCTTTTTCTCATTTCCATTTTGATCATAAATCGTAAGGCCTATATACTGTTCATTTACAAAGCGATAATGAATCTCATCATTTGTAAATGTTGCATATAATTTCTTTTCAGCGTAGTTTAACGTAACAATTGAACGTGTTACATTAGACACACCTTGATATACTATGCTATCCCCATACGTTACTTCCACGGGCACTTCCGTCACTTTCTTATTTCCAAAACGATCTTTTGTTTCTACTTTTACTTTTTGTTCACCAATTTTTGTCGTATTCGGTTTTTCTACAAAACCAATTACTTCTCCATCTTTCACTTGAACAAAGTCTTTCGCATCTAATTTTTCAGCGTCCGTTCCGATTACTACTTTTTGTGGGACTGCTGTTACTTCTTGTTGCGCTTCCATTCTCTCGAAACCATGCTCTGTCACTTTAAAGATTACTTCATGAACACCGTACTCTGTATTCACTAGTTCATTCTTTTTATACACTTTAAATCTATCAAACTCTTTTTGGTATACCTTTACCATATCCCCATATTCAAACGCCATTCCGTTGAATTGTTCTGCAAATCCTTTTGTATTCTCAGATGCTTTTACTGATAGAGCTTTCTTCTCTTTTCCATCTTTATCGTATACAGTCATCCCCATATACTTCTCATCTGCAAATGACGTATGCATTGGACTTTCTGAATCTGTTGTACTGAATTTCTTTTCTTCATGTTTTAACGTGACAACTGACTTAATATTACTTTCATCATCCCATGTACCGAAGAACATAATACTATCTCCGTAAATCACTTCTAACGGTACTTCCGTCACTTTCTTGTACCCAAAACGATCTTTCGTTTCTACTTTTACTTTTTGTTCACCGATTTTTGTCGTATTCGGTTTTTCTACAAACCCAATTACTTCTCCATCTTTCACTTGAACAAAGTTTTTCGCTTCTAATTTTTCAGCGTCTGTTCCAATTGTCACTTTTTGTGGATTTACTATTACTGTTTGCTCAGATTCCAATCTTTCAAATCCGTTTTCAGTAATTTTGAAAAGCAGTTCCTTTATCTCTTTATTTTTCCCTTCTCCCTCATATACACCTTTTTGATACCAATATAAGCGAGAAGATTCTGCATGATACACTTTCACCACATCTCCATATTCAAATGCTAACCCATTTACTTCCTTGGCAAAAGCTTCTGTATTCTCCAAGCCTTTTACCTCTATATTTTTCTTCTCTTTTCCCTCTTTATTGTACAAGGTGAATTCAAAATACTTCTCATCTCCAAAGTAATCATGGATCAAATTACTCGTATCTGTCGCACTCATTTTCTTTGTATCATGATGTAACGTTATAATTGATTTCATATCGTCAGTGCCATAGCTTAATCCGTATACAAGTAGGCTATCTCCATACGTTACTGTTAGAGCTACTTCCGTCACTTTCTTATTCCCAAAACGATCTTTCGTTTCTACTTTTACTTTTTGTTCACCGATTTTTGTTGTATCCGGTTTTTCTACAAATCCGAGTACTTCTCCATCTTTCACCTGAACAAAGTCTTTCGCTTCTAATTTTTCAGCGTCTGTTCCGATTACTACTTTTTGTGGTACTGCTGTTACTTCTTGCTGGGCTTCCATTCTCTCAAAGCCCTTTTCTGTTACTTTAAATAATAATTCTTTCTCTACCTTCGCCTTACCTTGTCCGATAAAGTCATTATTTTGATACCAATTAAAGCGATCTGATTCAGCGTGATACACTTTTACTACATCACCATACTCGAACTCTAATTCATTAATTGATTTCGCGAATTCTTCCGCATTTTCAACACCTTTTACTGTTGCTTTCTTTTTCTCATTTCCATTCTGGTCTAGTAATGAGAATTCAAAATACGTGTCTTCTTTAAAATAATAGTGCACTGGATTTGAATCAGCTATCGCACTAAACTTTTTCTGATCATGTTGCAGTGTTACAATTGATTTAATATTAGTATCATAATTGAGCCCTTTGAATACTAAGCTATCACCATAACTAACATTTGCTACAACCGGAATTAAATTCTTATTACCTTTTTCATCTATAATTTCTACTTTTACAGTTTTTTCTCCAACTTCAGACTTGCCTTGTTTAATCACACCTGTTGTTTTTACACCTTCCCCTAAATTCTGGACAAGTTCTTTTGCTTTTTTCTCATTATATGTAGTACCGATTACTACACTTTGGATTTTTTCATTATTTGGCTCGCCATATGGAACTTTATATAACTCAATTTGTTTTTCACGAATTGGATTGCTATCTGTAGATAACCAAATTTCTTTTTCTAATTTTGGTAAATTTAATTTTTCAATCTTTTCTCTCGTAGCATCATTTGCAATTAATCCCCATTTATCAAAGAAAGGAATTAAATTTTGTCCTGCCACTTTTGACGTCATATAAATAAATATCTGCTTTTTCTCTTCATCAGATTTAGGCAATTCTGTATCATGTAACAAACGATACATTTGATGTAAATTCGGATAGAATTGATCCCCATAAGCTAAATATAACTGCCAAAACATAACTAATTTCTCAAATACATCCATCTTCTCTTGTGCATCTGGTTTACCTAAATAAGCAAATGCAGCTTCATAGCGCCCCTCTTGCTCTAACCTTGTTTTATGCCCTAATGTAGTTTGAACTGCCAAAGAATAAATATTAACGGTTACTTCTCCAAGTCCATCCCATAACCAAGTGTCCTGTTGATGTTGATGTCCCACTTCATGCCAAGGCCCCCATCCATCATTAGTTAACTCTTCTAGATTTAGTACTGATTTTAAATTCCCTTTACTATAAGCTGTTCGATAATAAGTCGCATACATATAATTATCCGTATACCAGTCTTCAACAAAATGAATGGAATGTTTACCTTGATTCGCAACACCAGCACCATCTTTTGATAAACCTGATATCTTATGTTCTATATTAATTATTTCATCGTGTTTCTTTAATAACGCAGCTGGATCTTCTTGCTTCAAATGTTCCGCCACAGTTTCAGGATGCATAGTTAATAAACTATTTTCTCCCTTCATTTCTATTGCATATGGATCAGGATTCTCTGCCAACATACGCTTCCAATCTTTTGTCGTATGCTTACCTAAAATAAATAAAGGATTTGGTGTACCGCCTTTTTTCACTTTAGCGACTACTTCTCCTGTGTTGTGATAATTATAAAAATATAATAGCCCCCCATTTGAAGAAGAAATTTTATTCTCACCAGGATTTAAATTGAATTGTTTAGGTTCTTCTTTTTCATAAGAATATGTACCAATATAAGCTTTAATCTGTTGAGTCCCTTCTACTTGAATAACTACTTCTTCACCTGGCTTTACATAAATGCCCGTTGGCTCATAAGGAGAAAAACTCATTCGACGCTGATGCAACTCACGCATCCCTTCTACATCACCTTTTGGCAGTAATTGATACACTCGCTCTTCTTGCTGTTTCTCTTTATCTTCAATCGTCATCTCTGCATACACCTTAGGTAATTCAAGTCCATATGGCGTTAATAACGTAGCTAAACAAATACCAGCTACTAATACCCTACTCTTTTTCTTCTTTAACATAATCTGTGTCCCCTGTTCCTTTATTTAGAGAAACTATCCTGTATATCCATTTAATAAAAAATCCTATTATCTTTATAAAAACATTTAATGAATAGACTAACACCTCGCGCACCTGTATCTATTACTACCGCATTTCTCTCCATGTATTCGCTTTCTTACATTGTAAAATTTTTATGTAATATGTCCTCCTCACTTCTCTCTATTTGTGCTGAGTTCTCTTCGTACATAAAAAGAGAATAGTAAAAGATATCATTTAGTATTGTCATCTATACATCTAAAAATAAAAATAGCAACAGAATCTTACATTTTCTTCATATATGACCATCTATAGGTAGTTTTTCCAACTGAATTTTACACGCTTTACACTTTGTTTGATAGCCTCTCTAATTAGAATAATGTTACAATTTCGTGAATAAAATCTATTTATTTTAACGTTTAGATTTTGTTACATTTTATTATTTTTCAATACTTTTTAAAACGTTAAAATAGTGTTTCACTTGATTAATTATTATCTTGATATACTTTTAAAGAATTCATATGAAAAAGCATTGGCATACGCCAATGCTTTCTCATTATCTCTTTTGATTCGGTTTATGCGGTTCATTTGGAGTATATGGCTTATTTGGTTTATTTGGAGCCTCAGTCTTTTTCCAACTTACCGCTAACTCTGGACTTGTTTTTTCTTCACTACGCTCAAGTAATACTACTGCATTTTGAATAGTCGGTGTACCTTTATGCGCAATCCCTTGTAGTTTCGTTAAATTTCCTGATACTTTAAAGCTAAATCCACCAGCTGGTGTTTGTTTCGGAATTAAAATACGGAACTTCTCTCCTACATTAAATTCTGTTTTTGTTTCGCCTTTTTCATTTGCAAATTTCACGCCCGCTGGTGCACCTGTTGCTTGCACTTTATACGTTCCGCTTTTTGCATTTGTTTCTACCGTATATAAACCTGTTTCAAAGAAATCATTTTTTAATACTGCTTCTTGTTCTTCTGTAGGAGTTACACTCATCGTAATTTCTTGTAACTCTTCACTAGCGTTTGCTTTTGCAACGATGTCTTTCGTTACTTTCTCTACATTTTTATTGCGGAAATCTAAATCATTAACATCAATTTGTTTTAACGCATTCCACACTGCCAGCTGCGTTGCGTAATGCGCCTCTCTCCAATCAGATACCCCTAATTCTTGTGGGCTCTTTTGTGGATATCCATTCAACAGTACACGGTACACATTAATATCCACTTTCCCCATTTCTGGTAAATCTTGACCGCTCGGAGATTTTAAATCTACATTTAAGCAAAATGCAATTTTTCCATCTGCCGTTTTAATAAGTTCTGTTCGAATTGGTTTCTTCTTTGACTTACTATAACTCCAATTCATTTCATACTTTGTATGATCCATAACTTCTGCGAATGCTTTTTGAAGTGGGAATAATACAAATAAGACACTTAAAAACATAGCTAAAAGTTTGAACGATTGCTTTATATTCATGTTTACAGCCCCTTAATAACAAACTTAATACTAAGTAGTATTTAATTAGAAAATATTTTTATGCACAAAAAAAGAGTGCATAGAAGCACTCTTTTTTCTTTCTTACTTTAATCTTAGAAATCGAAGTTATCAGGATCTGGACCAACGCGGTGATTTTGGTTTAACGCATCGATTTTTTCCATGTCTTCTTTTGTTAATTCAAAGTTAAATACATCAGCATTTGCAATAATGCGGTGTTCTTTCGTTGATTTCGGAATTGTAATTACTCCGTTTTGAAGATCCCAACGTAAAATTACTTGTGCTGTTGTTTTACCGTGTTTCTCAGCAATTTCTTGTAATGTTTCATTATCTAATAATTGACCTTGCATTAGTGGTGACCATGCTTCCATTTGAATACCTTGTTCTTTACAGAAAGCTTGTAGTTCTTTTTGTGTTAAACGAGGGTGGTATTCTACTTGGTTAATCATTGGCTTAATTTCTGCATCTTTCATTACATCTTGTAAGTGATGAATTTGGAAGTTACTTACACCAATTGCACGTACACGCTCTTCTTTATAAAGTGTTTCTAGTGCTCTCCACGTATCTTTATATTTTCCTTCTACAGGCCAGTGAACAAGATATAGGTCTAAATAATCTAGTTCTAATTTCTTTAAGCTCTCTTCGTATGCAGCAATTGTTTCTTCGTATCCTTGATCTGCGTTCCATACTTTTGAAGTGATGAATAATTCTTCTCTTGAAATACCAGTCGCTTCAATACCTGCACGGATACCTTCACCTACTGCTTTTTCATTTCCGTAAATTGCAGCTGTATCGATGCTACGGTATCCTGCTTTAATCGCTGATTTTACAGCTTCTACAAGTTCTGGTCCTTCTTCTACTTTAAATACACCTAAACCGAACCAAGGCATTTCTACACCATTATTTAATACTGTTTTACTTTGTAAGTTTTTCATTTTATTTTCTCTCCTTTTATTTTACTTGATCTCTTTTTTCTAATGTCATGCTCCATGCTGTTAAAATCACAGCACCTACTACCATAAGACCGCCTACCCAAGCAGTATGGATTAATCCTAACGAATTCGTTACAAGGCCACCTATATAAGAACCTAAAGCGATCCCTCCGTTAAATGCGGCAATATTAATTGCTGAAGCAACATCAACCGCACTTGGAACAAAGCGCTCTGCCAATATAACTACATATACTTGTAGCCCCGGAACATTCATAAATGCGAATAGTCCCATGAAAATAATTGTGATTAATCCAGCTACTTTAAATGGCGCTGTAAATGTTAAAACAAATAATATGATCGCTTGAATAAAGAACATGTAAAATAGCGCTCGAATCGGATTATGATTCGATAATTTCCCGCCAACCATATTCCCTATCGCAATGGCGATTCCGTACACTAATAAAATGATAGTAACGGTACTTGCTTCAAATCCTGTTACTTCTTGTAATAGGGGTGATAAATACGTAAATGTTACGAATGTACCACCGTATCCAAGTGCAGTAATAATGAAAACAAGTAATAGTCTTCCATTTTTAATTAATTTAAATTGATCACGAAACGATACAGGTACACCATTTTTTAAATTAGATGGGACGAGTATACTGTTTGCGATGAAAGCAATAATTCCAATTACGACAATCGCCATAAATGACGCTCTCCAGCCAAACTCTTGACCGATAAATGTTCCAATTGGCACACCAGTAATAGTCGCAACTGTTAATCCAGTAAACATAATCGCAATTGCGCTAGCACGTTTATTTTCTGGTACGATTGCAGCCGCAATTGTAGATCCTATCGACATAAACACACCGTGTGCAAATGCAGCTACAATCCTTGCGATAATTAATACAGTGAAGCTTGTTGCAACAGCCGCAATGCCATTACCAATAATGAAAATAACCATAATCCACATTAATAATGTCTTTCGCGACATACTAGCCGTTAACGCTGTTAAAACAGGAGCTCCTACTGCTGCTCCTAACGCATATAAGGAAACCGTTAAACCGGCTGTTGTAACTGAAACATTTAAATCTTTCGAAATAGATGGTAGTAAACCGACACTAATAAACTCGGTCGTACCAATCCCAAACGCACTAATTGCTAGTGCTAATAAAGCAAACATACTTCTTCGATTCGTCTGAACTTCCGAAGACGGTACTGTATATGAACTCAATTGAATTCCTCCTTATTACAAGAAATCCAATCATAATAGTATGATAAAAAGGCCCTTTTATCTTCTAAAAAATATATTTCATACTTACAAATGCTATTATGAATGGTTTCATTCCTTTTTTGAAGAACGCACTTTAAAGTACGATAGGCACTAAAAAGTAACATAGTCACTTTTTGGTACCGTACTACTCATTTGCCTCTTACATGTGCTATTATGAAACATATTTAACATAATAAAAAGTACGTACTTTAAAGTGCTATAGGTACTAAAAAGTAACATTTGTATTATTAAACTTACTTTACTCAAAAAGGGAGGGTTTCATATGAAGAAATACAATATTCCTGTAGAGGCGACTTTAGAAGTTATCGGCGGCAAATGGAAAGTTGTTATTCTTTGTCACTTAACGAAAGGTACAAAGAGAACGAGTGAATTAAAACGCTCAATGCCTGGTATTACACAAAAAATGTTAACACAGCAATTACGTGAATTAGAAGACGACGGGGTCATTCAAAGAAAAGTATACAACCAAGTCCCACCGAAAGTAGAATATTCTCTTACCGACTACGGTTGGTCTTTAGAATCCATTCTTGACTCTCTTTGTTCTTGGGGCGAATGCCATCTTGAAAAAGAAGGTAACACATCGATGCTAATTGCAGAAGGTGAATAATAGGAAAAAGGAAAAAACGAACATGAATTTGTTCGTTTTTTCCTTTTTTTCTATATATATATGTACATTTCTAACTGAAACAAAATATTTTATACGCTTTCATACCTTGTCAGCACTACGTTATACACTCAATATCAAATAATTAGGAATCATTTTTATGTTAACATAGGTGTATATAGTATATAATATAGGATATATATTATATACACTTTCCGGTAACGGAGCTTTTCCATTATGCGGACAAGCCATGTATCGGACAGTTCATAAATAATAAGTAAGACGTTATGGTTTTAGATTTATGTCAGCTTACTTGCTGTCATAAATTTAAAGGCATTTTATTGTGTTTTGTGAAACTTTGCATAAAGTTTCGTAAACGTTTACTATCTTACTTATAAAAAATAAGAGTATTGCTATCGTAAAGGAGAATTGGAGATGCCAGAAACTATGACTCAAACAAAGCCAGAACAAGAAACTGTACAAATTTCTGCTAGCCAAGGACAACTTGATGTACTTGATCAGTTGTTAAAACCTGAGGTACAAGAATCATTAACAACACTAGTAGAACAGCTTCCAAAATTAACTGAGCTTGTTAACATTTTAACTAAGTCTTATGACTTCGCTCAAACTGTTGCTACTGATGAAGTATTAAAAAGCGACACTGTTGGTGCAATTACAGAGCTTGTAGAACCTGTAAAAGATACAGTGAAAAGCATGGCTGCAACTGCAATCGAAGCGAAAGATCGTGCTGACGAAAGCAACGAAGTTATCGGCCTATTCGGTCTGTTAAAATTACTAAAAGATCCACAAGCACAAAAAATGTTCCGCTTTGTGAACGCATATCTTCAAATTAGTGCAGAACGTAACAATAAATAATTTAACTTATAACAACAATTAGTAAAGACGGGGGATATCATACTATGTCAAAACAAATTGTCATCTTAGGCGCTGGTTATGGCGGTCTTCTTGCCGCTTTAAACGTACGTAAATATTACAGCAAATCAGAAGCACAAGTTACAGTGATTAACCAATACCCAACACACCAAATCATCACTGAATTACACCGCCTTGCAGCTGGTAACGTGTCTGAGCAAGCAATTGCAATGCCACTTACAAAGCTTTTCAAAGGTAAAGATATCGATCTTAAAATTGCAACAGTTGAGTCATTCTCAGTTGATAGCAAAGAAATCAAACTAGCTGGCGGCACTACTTTATCTTACGATGCACTTGTAGTTGCTTTAGGAAGTAAAACTGCTTACTTCGGTATTCCAGGACTAGAAGAAAACAGCATGGTATTAAAATCTGCTGCTGATGCAAACAAAATCTACAAACACGTTGAAGACCGTATTCGTGAATACGCGAAAACGAAAAACGAAGCTGATGCTACAATCGTAATCGGTGGTGGCGGATTAACTGGCGTTGAGCTAGTTGGTGAGCTTGCTGACATTATGCCTAAACTTGCAAAAAGCCACGGCGTAAATCCAAAAGAAGTTAAACTTCTTCTTGTTGAAGCAGGTCCAAAAATCCTTCCAGTATTACCAGACCACTTAATCGAACGTGCAACTACTAGCCTAGAAGCACGCGGCGTTACATTCTTAACTGGTCTTCCTGTAACAAACGTTGCTGGCAATGAAATCGACTTAAAAGACGGTCAAAAACTTGTTGCTAACACATTCGTTTGGACAGGTGGCGTTCAAGGTAACCCATTAATCGGTGAATCAGGTCTTGAAGTTAACCGTGGACGAGCAACAGTTGATGCATACCTACAATCTACTTCTCACAAAGACGTATTCGTTGCTGGAGACAGCGCTGTTGTCTTCTCTCCAGACGGTCGTCCATACCCACCAACTGCACAAATCGCTTGGCAAATGGGTGAGTTAATTGGATACAACTTATACGCAGCACTAGAAGGCAAAGCATTCGAAGAGTTCGCACCTGTAAACTCTGGAACACTTGCTAGTCTAGGACGTAAAGATGCGGTTGCTACAATTGGAGCAAGCAATACTCCACTTAAAGGCTTACCAGCATCATTAATGAAAGAAGCAAGTAACGTTCGTTACTTATCACACATTAAAGGTCTATTCAGCTTAGCTTACTAATCTGAATATAAGCCCGAATCATGCCCTGCATGGTTCGGGCTATTTTTTATCCGTAATTTTCTCTAATTTATTTATTCGGCAAAAGAATAATATAACCCTTTTAATTATCTAAATTTACTGATTATTTTATGTCTAAATTGTGTATATGAAAAGAGTGAAAGCATCTTCTTTCCTTCCACTCTTCCACAAAAACTATTATCCCAATTTCACTAAGCTATAGTTCTTCTTTCCTTTACGGATAATAATAAATCTTCCATCAAACGAGTTTTCTACAGTAACATCTATACCCGTATCTGTTACTTTCTCGCCATTCATAGATATAGCTCCATTATTAATATCCTCACGCGCTTGTCGTCTAGATGGTTCAATTCCTAAATCAACTAGCCACTCTACAATATTTTTCGTCTCTTTTGAAGACTGGAACGTTGGCATCTCTTTAAAGCCTTGTTCAATTTCATCAGCTGTTAACGATTTAATATCTCCGCTAAATAACGCTGCTGTAATTTTCTCAGCTTGTAATAATGCCTCTTCTCCATGAACGAATTTCGTCATTTCTTCCGCTAACACTTTTTGCGCTTCACGTTTATGAGGTTCCGCTTCTACCTTCGTTGCTAATTCATCAATACGCTCTTTCGTTAAGAACGTAAAGTATTTCAAGTATTTAATTACGTCACGGTCATCTGTATTTACCCAGAACTGGTAAAATTCAAACGGTGTCGTTTTTTCAGGATCAAGCCAAACGGCACCACCTGCTGATTTACCAAACTTCGTACCGTCCGATTTTAATAATAACGGAATCGTTAATCCGAATACTTTCGCCTCATGACCTTCTAACTTACGAATTAAATCTAAACCACTCGTAATATTTCCCCATTGGTCACTACCACCAATTTGAAGTTGAACATCCTCTTTCGTGTATAAATGATGGAAGTCCATCGCTTGCAAAATTTGGTACGTGAATTCCGTGAAAGAAATACCTGTATCCAAACGGCTTGCTACAATATCCTTCGCTAACATGCTATTGATGCTAAAGTTTTTCCCGTAATCACGTAAAAACTCAATAATATTTATTTTATGTGTCCAATCATAATTATTTACCATCTTCACTTCGCTATTTCCGCCAAAATCAAATAGCTTTTTCATTTGTGCTGTTAACGCATCTACATTATGCTGAACCACTTCTAACGTTTGAAGTTGACGCTCTGATTGTCGTCCACTCGGATCACCAATTGTTCCTGTTGCCCCGCCAATTAAAATAACAGGATGATGGCCAGCTAATTGGAATCTCTTCATCATCATAAACGGAATCAAATGTCCGATAT
The DNA here is from genome assembly GCF_052044835.1 of Bacillus sp. 22475. Lineage (NCBI taxonomy): Bacteria > Bacillati > Bacillota > Bacilli > Caryophanales > Bacillaceae > Bacillus > Bacillus sp. 22475. Next base: position 22,722 of record NZ_JBQENW010000013.1, read on the forward strand.
GCATACTATCACCAGTCGGATCAACTCCGCAGTATAGTGAAATCTTTTTCTCTTCTACTAGCTTACGTAAGCCTTCTTCGTCAGTCTGCTGATTAACGGCGCCGCGCCATTCTAATTCATCAATAATATTCATCTTTTGTCATCCCCTTTATTTTTTAAAAACAAAAAAGCCCCTATGTCTACGATAGACATAGGGACGATTATTCACCGTGTTACCACCCAGTTTGCATAAATAGCATAGCTACTCATACCACTCTTAGCAATAATATCGATTGCTAGTCCGCTTAGCATTACCTAAGATACTCCAGAGTGTAATTCGCAAGTTTGTTTGTGCTAGGTTCCAGCAACCCCTAGCTCTCTCGTTAACAGTGACAAACTGCTACTAGGCTCTTTCAACGTATGTTATTTGTTAAATTATTAGCATTATATTGAATTGAAAACAAATTGTCAACAATACCCAAATATTATTTTAAAATAATTCATATCTTCATACGTATTTCGTTATTCCTTATCTTCTCCAATAATCCTTACTTCTCGCTCTAACTTCACGCCAAATTTCTCTTCAACTGTCTTTTGTACGAAGTGAATTAAATCGATGTAATCTTGTGCTGTTCCGTTATCAACATTCACCATAAATCCAGCGTGTTTTAAAGAAACTTCCACTCCACCAATTCGCTTACCTTGTAGTCCTGAGTCTTGAATCAACTTACCAGCAAAGTTATTTGGTGGACGCTTAAATACGCTACCACATGAAGGATATTCTAGAGGCTGCTTTGACTCACGCTTAAACGTTAAATCATCCATTTTTGCTTTAATTTCTTCACGTACACCTTCTTCAAGTTCAAATCTCGCTTCAAGAATAATGTAATGGTTGTTAGCAAATACACTCTTACGATATCCAAATTCAAATGCTTCTTTCGTCAAAGTACGTAGCTCTCCATCACCTGTCATTACAACAGCTTCTGTTAACACGAACGATACTTCACCACCGTAAGCACCAGCATTCATATATAACGCTCCGCCAACTGAACCTGGAATACCACAAGCAAACTCAAGACCCGTTAAGTTATGGTCTAAGGCAATACGTGATACGTCAATAATTGCTGCACCACACTGTGCTACAATCGTCGTTCCTGTTACAGTAACACCTGTAATATGAATTAAACTTACTGTAATCCCGCGAATCCCACCATCTTTAATAATGACATTCGATCCATTTCCTAAAAACGTAACTGGAATATTATATTCGTTCGCATATTTGATAACTTCTTGAATTTCATCATAATTTGTAGGCGCAACGAAAACATCTGCTTTTCCGCCAACTTTAATATGCGTATGATTCTTTAACATTTCATCTTGTTTAACATGTCCTTCAGGCAATACCGTACTTAAATATTTATAAACCTCTTGCATATTCATTTTACGATTCCTCTATTTCTATATTCATTTTATCCCGTTATACGGGCCCATAATATCCCCACGTACATGAAAGAACCTAAAGTGGTGGATACAGTGTACCCAAAATCAATTCGAGACACCTATAAACCTCTTAATTTATAAGAGGTGCCACTCATATTAAAATATATATTGCATAATAAAGCAACCCAAATGGACTACTAAACTTGACATGTCATCAGAAAGACAACAATTTGTAAAATATGTGACTTTTTCAAAACACTATCCCTCAGTATCTTACTATACCATACAAAAAGAAAGTGGTATTTTTTTGTACTTTTTACTTTATTTACATCAATAAAAAAAGAGCACATCCAACAGAATGTGCTCTTTCTATACTCTTTATATTACTTTTCGTTCTCTTCTTTTTCTTTATCAAACCATAACAGCTCATCGTTATCAACTTCACCATTATAATTGATTAAAATTTCTTCTCCTGCTTTTATATCCTTATAAGCAAAGAAGTTAAACGTATGGTTCTCGAAGACAATATCATACGTTGCATTCGGTTTATATGAATGATTAAATAACATACCGTATCCTAAAAGGATTGCCGTATGATTGATCCCATACTCAAATGCGTAGTCAGCAAGTAACGTTTTCTCAATATGTTCATGCTGTTCATTCGGATAAGAGATAACTGGTGCTGAGTGTATCAACTCACCCTTTTTAATATCACGAGTTGCAAATACACCTCTATTAAATTCTCCATCACTAAGTTCAGAAGTCTTAACTTCGATCATATGCGTCACCTATATAATTCTTTCTTTGAAGTATTTTATTCCGCTATTTGCGAATAGCTTGATTGGTGAAGGCTAATCATCGGTATGTATTAGTCTCACTTTATCTCCTTAAGCTTGGCAGAAAACTCGCAGAAAAGCAATTAAATTCCTATCAAGTATTCGTTTCAAGGAAAAAGAGCACATCATTTGTGCTCTTTTCAAGCGATATTACTTTTCTAAAATATTTTCTAACAACTTCACTTGCTCGCTAACAGTTTGTAACGTCTTCACTGACGTATCATTTCGATGCTTTTCTTCTTCCACACTCGCTAACACTTCTTCTGTAGCTGTAGAAGTTTGCTGAATTACGTTAGAAGCATGCGTAACATCCTTTACGATATTCGTCGTTTTAACTTGGAAACTTTCTTGATGAACAACAACCTCTCGCATTACTTCATTAATCGCATTAATAAACTTCCCTAAATCAGTTACGTTTGTTAAAACGCTTGCTAACATTTCGTTACACTCTTCTTGTACTCTTTCTGACTTCTCTACCTGCACTTCTACCTTACTTGCTTGATTACTAAACTCCTTCAAAATCCCTTGAATTCTTCCCGCAGAACGATTTGATTCTTCAGCAAGCTTTAACACTTCACTCGCTACAATAGCAAAACCTTTTCCATGCTCGCCTGCCCTGGCAGCTTCAATATTTGCATTTAAAGCTAGCAAACTCGTCTGACTTGAAATATTCGTTATTACATCTACAATTTCATTAATTTGTTTCGATTGCATCATTAAATCTCTAAATATAATTCCAGACTGTGAAACAACATCATTTAAACTTCTCATGTTAGCTTCAAAATTTCTTAAAGTATGTACGCTACCCTTTGAAATTTCTAAACTTTCATCCACACGAGCCGATGCAGTTCTTACTTGAGAGATGATTTGTTCAATATTTCCCTCCATATCATTCAATACCTCTACCGAACGATACATCATTTCTGATTGTGATTGCGTACCAACTGCAACCTCTTCAAAGGCAAAATTAATTTCACTCATCGATTCCATCGACGTGTTCATATTTTGTCTTAAATGATTGAAATTACTATCTAGTTTCACAACTGTTTCTCCAATAAGCCTTTGCGTCTCTTCTAGCTCCTGAGCTTTTCTCATCACTTCTTGCTTCTCATCGCTTAAACGAAGGAGCAGATTAGAACCGATTTTCGTGACGCCCCACATAGCGATTGTTACAATCGCTAACAAACTTGCAAAATTAGCAGCTTCAGACGAGGCTGTATAAGCAAAAAATTGCTCCGGCCAATAGCTACAAAGGATAAATGTGATCACAACAGCTACCCCGCCAAGAATTAAAATGAGGCGCTCGCTTAAATAAATAAGTGAAACAGCTAATGTAAAATAGACCATTTGAAATACAGCCGGGCTTTCATTAAAAGCTTGTACCATAATGTAAGACATTGTAAGCAACATAAATGTCATGATATATTTATACGCTGATTCCATACTTTTTATAAAAGTAAAAAGCGTTCCAAATACAACGACAGAAATACCACAAATCCAAAACGCTATTGCTCTCTCTGTAAAAATATATCCATAATACCCAATCGCGATTATCCCAAGGAAGAAACTACAAATCGTTATAAACAGTAATAAATGATTTTTCTGTGATTCTTTCTCAAGGTTAGAAAAACAAGTCCTCTTTAGCCACTCCATATGAAGCCCCACCTTCTACTTATACATATCAATCATTTCAGTTTAAATACCGCACTCACTGGGTTATGATCGCTATTTTCAAACTTTAAATCTTTCCCTTGTACATTTACAATCTCTACATTCGGTGAAACGATAAAGCCATCAATAATAGTGACGAAATTTTCACCTTCTACATATTTCTTCACATCATCTCTCACAGTCATAACAGACGGATCTACAGCCCACTTAAAGCCACCATCCGTAAAGTCCTTCGGTAACTCTACTAACCACTCAGGACGCTCTTTCACGAACTTCGGATCACTTAATTGAGCGTTTGAAACTAATTGATTCCAATCTCCGCCCATTATTACGTAATCACCATTTTCATAATGCTTGTTCATATATTCTTTTAAATACTCTACTTGCTGTTTTCTAATTTTCCCGCCTTCATCATAAGCAGACAAATGTAAATTTACGAGTCTAACATGTTTCCCATTATTAACAGGAATTTTATACTCCACAATTGCTCGATCTAAATCAAACAAACGCTTTGGCCAAGGCTCCATTCCAGGAAGCTGGAACCTCTTCGCTTCTTGAACAGTGTATTTAGAAAACGTACTTAATCCAGCCTCCGCATATCCCATTGGATTTGTTATTGGCACCGGAACCCATTTCGTATCGTAGTTCTTTCCAAATGACGAAACATAATCAGGTAATCCTTTTTTCAAAAATTCATGTCCATTTACATCAAATGAACGAAGTGACTTTATATCAACTTCTTGTAATAACACAAAATCACTATTCTCATTTTGTAAAAACGAAAGCATATTCTTTAAATTAGTTTCCGTTTGCTCTTTACTACTTGAACCAGATCCCTTTCCACCATCCATAAAGAAATCTTGATCCTTATCTAATCCAGCATAGCCAATATTAAATGTCGTAACTTTAAATTCATTTCCAGTCGCTAATACGCGCTCCTTATTATTCTCCACCTTCAAACTTATAACATCAGCAGGCTGTTCTTTAGTAAGTGTCATATACGCTAGAAATCCTCCTACAATGCCTGCTACTACTAAAACACATGTAAATACGATTTTAAAAAATTTCTTCAAATAAATGACTCCTTTTCACGCGAATTTATTTTTCTTTATTTTCAGTCAAATAAAATAAAACGACACACATAAGAAACATTTTATCATAATTAAAACATTATATCACTATATTTAGTTGATAAGTAATCGATCCCATTTTAATTACTTAAAAAGCCTTCAGACATCAAAAAAAGAAAAGTTACACCCTCCTCCTCACTGGAAATTAAACGTTATATTTAGTACACTATATGTAATAATCATAGGCGATGGAGTTCGCCATAAACGCTGCTTAGCTAATGACTCCTACCAGTATGGATACTGGTAGGAGTCTATTTTTTTGAGCAAGCTATTTAAAGAGGTGAGAAAATTGATTTATATTATCGTTGGCATTGCTGGTATATTAGGAGCTCTTTCTCGTTATTATTTAGGTCTTAATATCAACACATTTTGGCATCATTCATTTCCATTGGCAACATTACTCATTAACTTAATCGGTTGCTTCTTTTTAGCGTGGCTAACTACTTATATCGCTCGGCTAAACATCTTACCTTCAGAGGTTATCACAGGCATCGGAACTGGATTCATCGGTTCCTTTACGACTTTTTCAACATTTAGTGTAGAAACTGTGCAATTGATCAATCATTCTGAGTGGAGCATAGCCTTCTTATATGTATCATGCAGCATACTTGGTGGCCTCATTATGTCTGGCCTTGGCTATACACTTGGAGATTTCTTAATTAAGAAATCTCTTACGGAAGGTGATTACTCATGATAGAAGCTTTATTAGTCGCAACAGGAGGATTTTTCGGTGCGATTACACGATTTGCAATTAGCAATTGGTTTAAGAAAAGAAATAAAACACAATTTCCAATTGCTACATTCCTTATTAATATAACAGGGGCATTTTTACTTGGATATATAATTGGCAACGGAGTCACTACAGGCTGGCAACTATTATTAGGTACTGGATTTATGGGCGCATTCACTACATTTTCTACGTTTAAATTAGAATCTGTTCAGCTTCTCAATCTTAAAAAACCATACATCTTCCTTTTATATTTAAGTGCTACTTACATAATTGGTATCGCCTTTGCTTTCCTTGGAATGAAGCTAGGCGGAATATAAAAAAAGCGACTCTATTGAGTCGCTTTTTTTCATAAGAAATATGTCCCGCCATATGGAATGGAAAATAAACCAGCTGGATGTACATCGTAATGTACAATTTGCATCGGAAGTTGTGAATACGGCATATACTGACTTTGCATCATTTGTGCAGCTTGTGCTTGCTGCTGCATGTGAATAGCCTGATACACAGCATGAATTGTTCCCTGTGCCCCTGCCCAAGTAATAGCCGATCCTACTTGTCTTACATTATAAAAATGATGGTTCATCATGATTCATCTCACTTATTCTTTTTCTTCCATATGGTATGTTTCTATTTCATAGTGAGTGCTTTGGCCCCTATTGGTAGCACCTATCTATTGCCCTTTTTCAGCTTTGAAGTAATAAATCCAAATAGCAATATACCTATACCACTAAGGAACAATATATAACTTATCGGTACTAGGAAAAAGAAAGGTTCTTCAAGGAATCCATCCGCTCCTACTTTACTGTTTGAAGCATGTATAGTTAAAGAAATAATCGCTAAAATCATGAAAGAAATAGCCATTACATATTTATTTTTCATTATATATTCTCCTTCGTTAATTCCCACTAATCTTGTTACCATCAACAATAATATAAAACACATTATAAATCAATAATATTTTATCGTTTTTCGATAAAATATTTGTTTTTCACTTCATAAAAAAAGTTATAGACAATGTTTCGTCTATAACCTTTTCACTCCATTATTTCACTCCATTATTTCACTCCAAAATATGCCTTTTGGAACATACACATTCTTATCGCATTATGGTAAGAGCCATCAACGAAAAACTCATCTTGCAGTTCACCTTCAACGACAAACCCGACCTTTTTATAAACATGTACAGCCTTCTCATTTTCCTTATCAACCACTAAATAAAGCTTATGCATATTTAATACAGAAAAAGCGTAATCCATTGCTAAACGCGTCGCATCCACTGCATAACCATATCCTTGATAATTCGGATCAATAATAATTTGGAATTCTGTTCTACGGTGAATATAATCGATTTCTACTAACTCAACTAATCCAACCATTTCATTGTCTTTCTCAACGATAAATCGGCGTTCGCTTTGATCATGTATATGTTTATCGTATAAGTCTTGCAGCTCCACAAATGCCTCATATGGCTCTTCAAACCAATACGACATAATATGCGCATTATTATTCAGTTCGTGTACAAACTTTAAATCTTCTCGTTCTAATGGACGTAACTTCAATTCCTGATTCATTCCTATAACCTCCAAGTAAAAGAAACCTCTTCACTTAATTTCTCAATTTTTTTCAATTTCAAACGCCCTAATTTCATTGTAAACTTTCAATTAACTTGAAGGTCAAGATGCAAAAAAGTAGTGCAAACTTACGTCTGCACTACTACTCTTTTCTCAAATCTCTCATATTCGATATGTATAAAGCAATAACTAAAACAAGAATTGCTCCTGCGTATAATAACGTCTCCATCGGTTCCTCATGAGACACAATAATCAATCGAATTAAGGCCGTAATTCCGATATAAATAAAATAACGTAACGGGAAATGATAGTTCGATTTAAAATACTTAATAATTAATGCAATGAACTCGAAGTATAAGAAATAGACGATGATACTTTCAACCAATTTATAAGACGTATACTCTTTTGCCGAAAAAATATACTGCACAAACGTAATTGTCTCATTCACTAAGAAAATCGATAACACAATGGATAATATAATTAAAGCTATATTTAATATCCATTGCAAAACACTAGCTATAACATGATCGATATTAAATGACTTCATACTCTCTTTAGACTCCCCTTCGTATAAGTACTTATTTATTATAGCAAAATTACGATTGGAAAGAAGTTAAATCATATATTCGTCCTTTGTTGTTTCCAGTGTGGGGGATGTTCATTGTTTGGAGGAGTCTTTTAACCGCAGAACTAGATTTCATATTAAGAAATCCCCTCAATTCGCTATTAGTAGTTATCACACTAAACAGAAGTGTGTAATCTTGTACAGCACGTAAATGAGCATGTTTAGACATACTATTGCAGTTTGAACAACGCCATCCCTGTCTTTCTTTTAACATTGCCATTGTAAAACATTCCTCACACTGTACACCCTTTAGCAATTCCTCTTTTTTAATTTTATATTGTACAAGAACATTTTGACGCTGTGGAGAGTGCTCATTCATAATCTGGCCTATAAGTCCATTTATATTATCAATCACTTTTTCTTTATATTGATTTTTAATCTGTTTTATTCTATTAGGTAAATTTGCACTGTGGATAATTTTACTAGACAGTATTTCATCTGAAGTTTTAATAATTGTACGAGGGGAACTAATTACAACGAGGGCTTCGATCGGAATATTATGTAAATCATGTAGATTCAGCCATTTTCTCAGTTGCATCTCTTGCCGTTTCAGCTGTAAAAGCGGATCTGGGAATCCTTCTTCCGTATTACCATCTACTATTCGAATAAGTTGATTGAACTTTGTATCAAAAATTAATGTACCAATAATATTTTTTATTTCAAGAAAAAGAAGAAAATAGGATGAAACTATGAGGGTATCAATTTGGAAATAATGTTTTTGATCAAATAACCTAATATCATGTAAAATACTGTATTCTGTTTCGGGTAAAAAACTAAGTGGATACTCAATCGCCTGCTCTCCTTTATAGCTGGCCATAAATTTCGCTAGACTTTCAACCACCACATTCCTTTTTGGATGATGAGCAGGCAATCTTCTAAGTAAAGCTTCTAATTGCAGCAAATATACGGGCATTTTCCGCTCCTTCACAATCATTTTTATCCCCCTCCAAAATATATCAGCGATGTTTCAAATATATCAGCGCAACTCCAAATATATCGGCGATTTTCGAAATATATCGGCGCAACTCCAAATATATCAGCGATTTTCGAAATATATCGACTTACCGACAAAAACCGACACAACATACACACATAAAATCTTATAAACAGTATAACATCACATCTAAAATTGCAATGTAAGCATAATATGTATACCCCAATGTGATTACGCCATTTTCAAAATGAGAAATTTACATTCACCCCATGTAAAAGACCTTTTTATAAATATGAACAAATTTTAGGAATTAGTTTATCTTTTTTTAATGTTTTATTTAGAGGCAGTTTATAGTCGGGTATTAACATAAGAAACGTAGCAACTAAGTTCATATATGACGCACTGCTACTATAATCGCTAACCGTACTACTTGAAATCATAAAATAAGGAGACGATAAAACATGAACAAAAAAGCAAAAGCACTATCATCCGTACTGCTCGGATTCACATTAGCATTAACAGGGTGTGCTGGTACTAAAGCTGAAGAAAATCATGGGAAACAAAAACAAGAACAAGTTGCTAAAGAAACAAAAAAGGAAAATAAATTAACTAAAGGGCAAAAAATGGCTAATATTCTTAGCGAGACAAATTGGCAAGGTACACGAGTGTATGACAAAGATAAGAATGACTTAACAAGAGAGAATGCAAACTTCATTGGTCTTGCAAAATATGATGCGAAGTCAGGCAGATATGAATTTTTTGATGCTAAAACAGGTGCAAGTCGTGGCGATAAAGGAACTTTCTTTGTCACAAATGATGGGAAGAAGAGAATATTAATTTCAGAATCAATGAAGTATCAAGCTGTCGTTGACATGACAAATCTAAATAAAAATGTATTTACTTATAAACGAATGGGGAAAGACGCTAACGGTAAAGATGTAGAAGTTTTCGTTGAACATGTTCCATATAAAGAAAAAGAACTTTCTTTCACTGATCCGGACAAGCAGCTGAACACGACTACAGGAGATATTGTTAAAAACGTTGATGGAGATAAAATTTTGGGCGGTACCCTTTGGCACGGAACAAAGGTATTAGACGAAGCTGGTAACGATGTAACACAGTTTAATTCGAATTTTATAAGCCTAGCAAAATTTGATGACAAATCTAATAAATATGAGTTTTTCAATAGCGAAACAGGTCAAAGCCGCGGTGATTATGGCTACTTCGATGTTGTACACGAAAATAAAATAAGAGCCCATGTTTCAATTGGAAATAATAAATACGGTGCTGCTCTTGAGCTTACTGAACTAAATAAGAATAAATTTACGTATAAAAGAACTGGTAAAGACCAAGCTGGTAAGGATATAACTATATTCGTTGAACATGAACCTTATAAAGGTGATATGAAACCACAATTTAGTTTTTAATTGATTTGATTAAAAATCTACTTTTTATATTCGAAACATGAATTAGTATACGCTGACCGTTTTGTTCAGCGTATACTATTTTTTACATTGAATAACCACTACAGTTCATCAATTACTTTCGTTAGCTTTTGAAGCGCTGATAAAAGGTTTGTTAATTCTTCAGGTGATAAACTTGCATAATATTTTTCAGAAACCTGTTGCATATATGCGTCCATTTCTTTTTTATATAACAAGCCTTTCTCACCTAATTCAACTGAAAATGCACGTTTATCTTCTGCATGTTGCCTTCTGAAAATATATCCTTCCGTTTCAAGTTTCACTAACTGCTGGCTAATGGCACTTTTCGTCACATTCATTTTTTCAGCTAACTCTTTAGGAGTGGATGATGGGTACCGAATAATTAATGTTAACAACGTATATTGCTGATTATTTAAATTAAAATTCGTATAAGATCTTTCTTTCGTTTCAAGTAATATCCATAGTTCTTCAAGTGTTTGATTGATTTCCTCAGCTATATTTTTATTTATCATACTTCTCTCTCTCACCTTTTCTTCTCCAATTTTTCGGGTTTAAATACTTTTTATATTTTGCCACCACTTCTTTTCCAACAAAAACAGCACCTATCAAAAATAGAATTTCTCCTATTACTATACACCCTGGAATGACAATGGTCTTTACCTGCGTCGAAAGTGAAGTAAATGGTATGATTAAAGCACTTCCCCAAAGTAGAACATATATGATTAGAAGCCCTATTCCAACTTTAAAAAGCAATGGCTTTTTTTGTTTATTTTCGTTTGAAATTATTTCTTTTTCCATTTCAAAACCTCCGAATTTATTTTAATTTAGTTTACTTAACTAAACTATATATCAAGATTGATTTGATTGCAAGACTTTAAAATGTATTCACTAAAATTGCGTTTATTTGAATTCCCACCACATATTTTAAAAATAATTTTATTTGTATTCCCTATAAAAAAACACCTCTTCCGTGGAAAAAGTGTTTTTTATACTTAATGACTAATACTAGCTGTTGGATATAATGTTGTTCCTCCAATTGAAACTTTTATTTCATTTGTTAATGGAACGTTTTGTTCATTAATAATTGTTCTCCACCATTCCCATGCAAGACCTGTACATTCTCTTGCAACAATTTTTATATTTTTGGAGTTCGGTGGAAGTGGGATAACTGTAGAGTAATGAGCCGTTTTGTCTTTTCCGCTACCATCCCATGTTTTATGTGTTAGTACTTCGTTCCCCTTTTGGTCAAATGTGAATTCATCCCAAGATACATCAAATTGAGCAACGTAAGCACCGTAATGATCAAGTGTCATTTTAGCACTTGAATATTCTGTAGTTGTCGTCTCAATATAATCTGTATTGTTATGAACAGCAGCAGTTGCATTATCTTTTAAGAAAGTACTTGTATATGAAATTGGGTATGCTGGATTTTTAAGACTTAATTCAGCATTATCTTTAATAATATTTCGGATTTCATTGAAATCTTTAGTAACAACCTTGTTATGCTCTTTCGCATCTCCGCCTAATACTACAGCAGTAAAGGTACTTTCTTCAAAAATATCTTTATACTGTCCACTTGTTTCAACGCTGTTATTCTTAAGTAAGGCTTTAAAAGCAGCTTGTACATCTTTGCTCTTAGATGTTGTTTCTAATTTTACATAAATCGTTCTACCATAAGCTACATTTGAAACCATAACAGGTGGAGCCGAATTACTTACGCCTTTTCGAGTTAACTCGTCAAAAGTAACGCTATTGTCAAAAAGGTCGGATGGATTGTTAGGTAGTTCAGCACTTACCGTATAAAATATTTGCTTATACGCCGCTACCATCACTTTTTTCTCTCCATTTGCAACCGCATTAAAATCAATGTTTAGACTGTTATCAAGATATTTAGCGTTAACATTAAGAGCACTTGCTATTTGTGATTTACTATAAACCATAGATTCCGTATACTGCATTCTTGCAGGTAACGTATGTGTTGTAGAATACTTTTCATTCCAAGTAGATACTAAATCGTCTACTGCTCCAGCTACATTACCATATGTCGGATTTTGGACAGTGATTGTATTTTCTTTTCTCATGCCCGGTAAGTCTATACTAATATTCAAAGGCTTTCTCTTAGCCACTAATAAACTTGGTTGATTGTCTGCAAAAGCTTTATTAGCAAGTTGTACAGCTCCTGGATACGTGCGATTCACTACAGAATCAATAATTGAAATATCGACTGGTGACGTTGTAAGTGATTTTTTCTCGCGTTCCACTACTACAAATTTACCATTTGAATTGATACTTTCTTTCGGAACAAAACTTTCTACTTTATCACCATTTACAGCTAAAACCTCTTGATTATTATATTTAAGATTTGCTATACCAGTATTAATGCCACTAGCATTTTTGGTTACATCAGTTACATTACTTGCTTGTGTTTCTGCGAAGGAAATAGATGAATAATTAATAGTGCATAGACTAACTAATAAACATGTAAGGAACTTTCTTCTTTTAGTGTTTTTCTTAATATTCAGAAAAATCACCCCGTTCTTTTTTTAGTAAAATATGATAGTGATTGATAAATGATAGCTAACTAATAAACTTACATAAATGCTTTTAAAAGTTCTTGAATTAACGGGATTACGCCACCTACAAATTTTAAAACTGCCATTGCGATTTCCATATTATTTCCTCCTTTTTATTGCTACGAAAATGTGATTTATCTTTATGCCCTCATTATAGTGACCCCTTACACTTTTATCAATACACTCTGATATGCAATATTACATATACAAAAAACAAGCTGAATTCTTTTGAAAAATTATACAGAGATATTTTTTCGTTTGGTACATACTTGAAAAGGTGAAGCATTCTTTTGCATTTTATGAGTAATCACATAAAAAAAGCTGCTGCCTATAAAATATAGACAGCAACTTCAACTAGAGTAGCTTGCATAATCTACGCAAGACATTTTATAACTAATAAACTGCGATCGGCCCATAAGGACCATTAATAATTTCTATTTTTGTTTCAAAAATATCTGTCAAAAGTGTTGGGTCCATAACCTCTTCTACTGTTCCAAAAGCAGCAATTTGTCCATCTTTCATAGCACAAATTTTATCCGAGTATTTAGCTGCAAAATTTATGTCATGCATGACAGTCAAAATTGTTCGTCCAAATTCATTAGCTGCACGTCTCAAATGCTCCATCATTTGAACAGAACGAGCAACATCAAGGTTGTTCAGAGGTTCGTCCAAAAGTACATATTCCGTCTCTTGGCACAATACCATCGCTACATATGCCCTTTGTCTTTGACCACCAGAAAGCTCATCTAAATATCTATTCTCTAAACTAGTTAAATCTAAGAAATCGATATATTTAGAGATGATAGCCTCATCTTCTTTAGTTAATCTTCCCTTTGAATAAGGAAAGCGCCCAAATCCAACTAGTTGTCTCACAGTAAGCCTAGTTACAAAATGATTTTCTTGTCGCAATATAGTCAAAACTTTTGCTAAGTCTTTTGATTTGGATTCAGAAACATCCATATTTGCTACCTGAATTTGGCCTTCATCCATATCTAAAAGTCTGCCAATCATCAAAAGTGTTGTTGACTTTCCAGCACCATTTGGTCCAATTAAAGAAGTAAAGCCTGCTTTTGGTATTTCAATATCCAAAGGTCCTATTTTTACCTTATCAGTATAGAACTTTTTAACATTATCAATTTTTATCATAAAGCCCTCTTCCTTAAAACTATAGTTAAGAATATGATTCCACCAAATAATTCAATAATAACTGAAACTACACCTTGAGCATGGAATACATGATACATTAAAAAGTATGCGCTCGTCATTATTAAAAACCCTATAGCAAAAGCCATCGGAAAAATATATCTATGATCATAAGTTGACGCTGCCTGATAACTCAAAGTTGCTACTAAAAAGCCGTAGAAAGTAAGTGGTCCAATTAGAGCTGTTGAAATGGACATCAAAATAGCTACTAATACAAGCGTATAAATTACACTAGGTTGATATTTAACCCCGAAAGAAGTAGCAACATCCTTTCCTAGTGACAAAACATTCAAATTCTTAGAATGAGCAAAAATCAATACTGCTACAATTATGATCATAGGAATTACAATAGGAAAATATGCAGGATCTGCATGATTAACAGAACCAAATAATCTTGCTTGTAAAATATCAAATTCTGAAGGCGCAAGTAGTTTTCTCATGAAAGTTGACACAGAATTTAGCCCGGTACCAATAATAATTCCAACTAAAAGCATAAGTTGTAAATTTCCGTATTTACCGGAAAGTAACCATCCATAAAGTATTAAACTCATGAAGACCATAACAACAACTTGGAATAAAAATGAGCCAATTCCATTAAAATTTATTAACGCACTAGCACCAAAGAAGAATACTGTACTCGTTTGAATTGCTGAATACAGTGATTCGAAACCTAAAAGTGAAGGAGTAATAATTTTATTATTCGTAATAGATTGGAAAGCAACTGTCGACAAGCTATGGCAAACCGCAGCAATAATCATTGCAACAATAGCTACTATCCTTCTCTTAACGACTGGGATAAAAGAAGGTGAATCTATCGGAACTGGATTGTTATAAACTAAAAGTCCATATGAAGAAAGAAGACCTAAAGCAATCAATGTTATCAGTAAAATCCAATAACGTCTTGCTTCCTTCTTAGACCGAAAAGCGCTAGCTGATCTACTTTCATTATGAAGGCTAGAATCGATTTCGACATTTTCTTTTTTTCTATATTCTAATGTGATCATCGTAGCCTCCTTGGTTTTCTTTGTCTCAATAAAATAGTAATAAACACGACTGCTCCCACTGTTGCAAGTATTAAAGAAACAGGTAATTCAAAAGGCTGTATAATTGTTCGAGAAATGATGTCACAGGCAGTTATTGATCCCATTCCGATCACACAAACCCAAGGTAAATTACTCCTAAGATCATCACCTCTAAACATTGAAACGATATTTGGCACAATTAATCCTAAGAAAGGTAAGTGTCCAATAACAGCTGCAACAATTCCAACTGCAACAGAGATAAGAGCAGTCCCAAAAAGAACAATTCTATTGTAATTAACTCCAAGACTTGTTGCGACATCTTCTCCTAGTCCAGCTAAAGTCAATCTATTAGCATACATAAAAATAAGAAAAGTAATGATAACAATCAGCCATAAATATTCATATCTTCCCACCTGAATGTTAGCAAATGAACCTACAAACCAAGTTTCAATACTTTGCGTCTTTTGAAAAAGGAGTCCTAAAAAAGTAGACACTGCAGAAATTACTGCTCCAAGCATCAATCCAATAATCGGAACAATTAAAGACGAACGAAGCTTAACTCTTCTTAAAAATAGAAAGAAAATCATAGTTCCTATAAAAGAAAAAATGATTGCACCAGTCATTCTTTGAACTAAAGTCGGGGCAGGAAATAATAAATACACAAAAAGCAGGCCTAAGCCTGACCATTCAATAGTCCCCGTTGTAGTAGGTTCAACAAAGCGATTCTGTGTAATGAGTTGCATTACGAGCCCTGCCATCGCCATCGCAGCTCCAGTAAGCATTAATGCAGCTGTTCTCGGAACACGAGTTATGAAAAACATCTCTGTCCCGTCCTCTTGTCCACGTATATCATAAACTCCAGTAAACAGTGATATAATCCCTAAAATTATAACAACTATAACTGCTATTATAAAAGGTTTTGTCCATATTTTATTTTGATTATAAAACTGGGGTTGAGAAATATTCTCAACCCTAGAAATCATATTTTTTGACACTGTTTCGTACCCCTTTACACTACTTAGCTAAAGTTTTTGCCATATTTCCAAATAACTCTATATAAGTTTGAATTGATTCATTTGTGTAAGTATCTTCTGGTGCATAAATAACTTGTTTTTTAGAAACAGCAGTTGTGTTTTGAAGAGCAGGTGATTTAGAAATAACATCCTTAGCAGGTGTTGACTTAGCTGCATCAGATGTTGCAGCATCACGATCTAATACGAAAATCCAATCAGGATTTGTTTGTGCAATAGCTTCAACAGAAACGTCATCACCTTTATGACCTGCAGTAGAATTTGAAACTTCTAACGCTGGAGTCCAACCGAAAATTTCATACATTGGTCCCCAAACACGACCAGAATGTGGCGCAGCAAAACCAATATTACCACCAGTAACGATAACACTCATAACTTTATCTTTTCCGTTATAAGCAGATTTTGCTTTTTCAATAGATTTATCAAAATCAGCTACTAATTGTTTAGCTTCTTTATCTTTATTAAAGATTTTTCCTAAAGTAACTGTAGAATCTTTAAGTCCTTTTACTAAGTTTTCGCCAGGCTTAGTAGCTTTCTCAGAAACATCAAAATTAAGATCAATAACTGCTGCATTTGGTACTAATTTTTTGATTTCTTCGTAATGGTCAGCAAATCTTTGACCAACAATTACAAGTTCAGGATTTGCCGCTGCAATAATTTCTAGATTTGGTTCACGGTGATTCCCAATATTTTGAACTTTTTCATCCTTTTTATATGCTGAATCAGCAGGCATGATATCCTTTGGAGCAGCCGCTAATTTAATTCCCCAATCAGATAAAGTTTCAAAAGTTCTGTTATCCAAAGCAACTACATTCTTTGGGTTTACAGGGACTTTAACAGTTCCATGAGCATCAGTGATTTCAACCGTTTTTGGCTTATCACTACCATTATCTTTATTATTAGCCTTCGAAGTTTCTTTACTTGAATCTGAGCAAGCTACTAACATTAAAGTGAAAACTGCTAGAATACTCACTAATTTTAAAAGCATAGATTTTTTCATATGTATACTCCTTATAGTGTGATTTATTTCGAAAATGATGACATCCATAGATTGAATTAGAAGGTAACTTTTATTCAATCGAATCGCTATTGATAATCATTTTCATTTGAACATCCTGTTAATTAGTATAGTCATTAATTCTGTGAAAATCTTGTGAATGGTGTGAATTCATAAAATCAGGCAAACAAAGTAATATATGAAGTCGGGCGTGTTGATTAACCTTTATTCTTCAGAGCGTGTCGATTTTTTTCGAGTAGACACTTTCAGTAGATCTGGTCTCAACTAATGCGAGCTAGAATCGTCCCCTCCACACTACCCAAAAGATGCTCATTAATAGCTAATGTTTTCATAATCCATTGCCTGATAGAAATATTCTTTTTACAGTTTTCATCTATTAATATTTCTCAGAAACTATTTGATTATCATATTTAATAAAAAAATGAGTAAAACCGAATGAAATAATTTTACTCATTTTTTATTATCTTATTTTTATCAGTCAATCATTGAATAGCCTCTGCCATGTATCGTTTGAATATATCTGTCTTTCTTCTCGCACTTTAACTTTTTTCTTACATACCCAATATATAAGTCTACTACATTTGGATTTACTACTACGTTATATCCCCATACTTGATTCAAAAGCATTTCACGGCTCAATATTGTGTTTTTATTCTTGATTAAAAATACAAGTAAATCGTACTCTCGCTTAGTAAGCGAGAGGTTTTCGCCACCTTTTTTCACAATATTGCTAGATGCATCAACAAAGAGATCTTTAAACTGAAAAAAGTTTATCTCCTTTTGCTGGTTACAATCACTTCTCCTTAAAATTGCTTGAACCCTTGCTACTAATTCTTCTTTCGCAAATGGTTTTCTGATATAATCATCTGCTCCTGCTTGTAACCCTGCTACGCAATCCTTACTAGAAATATTGTCAGTCACAATAATGATCGGTGTCGTTTTAACAAGTCGTATTTGTCTGCAAATTTCTGGTCCAGATATACTTAATGAATCCCAATCCAATATGATAATATCCCAATCTTGTTCATATATTATATTTAAACCTTCGTTTTCATTGTGAAGTTTTAAAATGAAATAGCCTTCTTGCGTTAGACCGCTTACGATTTTCTTTGCTGAAGACCGTTCATTTTTAATCACCAACACCTGCTTCACCGATGGTTCACCTCTACTTCAATATAACTTAGTTAGATAAAAAATTATCCCGAAAAAACAATTTAAGATTTATAAATTTAAAACCCCTAAATAATCCATTAAAACAGTTTATTAGGAGAACTCTATATAATATTACAATAGGTATGGTTAAAAACACAAAACATATGGAAATTCGAATAAAGTGAAACAATAATAAACACTCACCAATTGAGCGTTTACTAGCAGCTATAGTATCTACCTGCTTATCATCAATAACCATTCCTTCATTTTCTGTTTCAGGGTTACTGCCCCATCAACTTATGCATTTTATAAAACTACAAAACAAAATACGGTATTTTTTCTATTGCTTTAAACCTAGAAGAAAAATCACTTCAATATTTTCTGAATATTATGGGAGGATGTAAATACTGTGAACACTGTATATTTAGTGTTTAGTTGACCTTATAATAAAAAAAAAGCGCGCTAAATTGAATTGAAAGGTGCAAAAACATGATTACAAATCAACAATTAGTAATAAACAATTTGGAAGAAAAATTAAAAGTATTTACTCATACAGTTAGTGGAAAACTTACAAAGGAAGAAGATTTCATCATAGCAAATACAGAAATTCCTACTGATACATTCAATATTGTATTGCCGAAATCTCCAAATATCAAAAATGCAGTTAAGATTAGACATGGAATCGATAATTTTTCATATAAAAAATATCCCTTTAGTATTTGGATTGATGCTCAGTATTTAACTGAGGATTGGACAAAACTTATGCAAGAATATGACCTAAAAGAAGCGGAACGTAATGTAATGATGAAACTTGAAAATACTCTTAATGTTGATCAAAGAATTTCCCATCAACTTATGATTACTAATGTGAAAAATAATGAAGAACTTTTAAAATATATAGACGTATTCATGAGCTTATTTGAGGGTACACCAGAAAAAGATGCATTAGAAAGTTATTTTAATAAGTTTTCACAAGTAAAATTAGGTTCAGAAGTTCAAATGTTTATTGGATGCATAGATGACATGCCTGTAACTACTGGTTTATTAATAGAAAGCAAAGATAGTTATGGTATTTATGATGTGATGACAAAAGAAACATTTAGAGGTAAAGGAATTGGCAGTGAAATGTTTCAATTTCTTCTAAATCAAACAACAGATAAACAAAAACCAGTTGTATTACAGGCTTCAGATGATGGGAAAAATATCTATAAGCGATTTGGATTTATAGATGTCGGAGAAATGGTTGTATTTGAATAAAAGGTTTTCTTATTAAGCTATAGGGTGGAATTGTTGAGCAATATAGATAGGAAATGATCCAACTTTTTATAAAAGAATAAACCAATTGAAAATATTAAGGGCGTGTTTTGAACAAACTTTTTTCAAAACACGCTTTTTTCTTTTTGTTTGTTTATCAAGGTTATTTGCTTAACTTGAACAAACTTTATTCTAAAACAACATGAATTATTAATTAATATCACTTTGAAGAAGCATATCTTTACATAACAAAAAAGAAGCATAAACCTGCATTTTATGCAAAGTTATGCTCCCTTTAAAATATCATATAAATATTAAGTATATTTTTGCCTAAATTAAATTTAAGTATAATATTTCCATTATGGAAATATTATACTTAAATTCACACAAAATAAAAAAACCACCAAATATGTATTGGTGGAGACGGTGGGAGTCGAACCCACGTCCAAAAATATCGGCACTTAAGCTTCTACGAGTGTAGTCGATATATTAGCATTTCGCGAACTCTTCGGCCTATCGACAGGCTTCCAAGTTGCTAGTCTGATTGTTCTCTTCCTTCGCCCTCAGACGGCGAACTCCGGCGTAGTCCACTTAGTTTGAGTCCCTTACCCTACCACATGGACGATGGAGGGAGGAACCTTTAGTGCAATTAAGCAGCTAAAGAAAGATTGTTTTGTTTGCCAATTATAGGCTTTGACGTTTTAACGAGGCCGATCCCCTCGACTCGCAACCTAAGCTCGAACTATCCCTGTCGAATCCGTAACGTCCCCATGATAAAAATGGAGCATACGAAGAAAATATCGTGATAGCTACTAAGAGCTGTTTTTCAATGTGCAACAACCTTACATAAGTTATTATATCATACGCGCGCCGTTTTACAAATGTAAATATCTGTATTACATCTTTTGGCGATCACGGAACACGCGTGCAATTTCACGTTTCGCTTCTTTCTCTTTTAAATCGTGACGTTTATCGTATTGTTTCTTACCTTTTGCTAAACCAAGTGCCATTTTTGCAAATCCATTTTTCAAATAGATTCTAAGTGGAACTAATGCGTAACCTGTTTCTTTTGCTGCGCCCGCTAGCTTATCAATTTCTTTTTTATGAAGAAGTAATTTTCTCGTACGGAGTGGATCATGGTTGAAACGATTCCCTTGTTCGTACGTATTAATGTGCATATTATGAACCCATACCTCACCATTATGTACACGTGCAAACGCATCTTTCAAGTTCACGCGACCAGCGCGAATCGACTTAATTTCCGTTCCTTGAAGGACAAGCCCTGCTTCGTATGTTTCTTCAATGAAATAATCATGAAACGCTTTTTTATTTTGTGCAATAACCTTACCTGTACCTTTTGGCATATAACGTCCCTCCTCTATTTTTACTATTGTAACAAATGTTAATAAAAAACGAAAGTGGCTCGCTCAGAATCTTTGGACATTGGAACTCCCGACAGAGAAGCGCTTTTTGCTTCGTCCGAGGGAGTGAAATGGCCCATAGATTCTAGCCACTGTAGCTAGATTCCATTAAAAGCGAAAGTGGCTCGTTCAGAATGTGAGGTGGATGGAGCTTCTGACCTTGAGGCGCTCTTTGCCTCTCGGGAAGAAGCGAAGCCGCCAAACATTCTAGCCACTGTAGCTGGATTCCGATAAAAAGCGAAAGTGGCTCGCTCTCAAGCCACCAAGAAAAAAGAAAAAGCCCCGCTTTTCATCAAAGCGAAGCCACTCTTTTCTTACTTACGCTTTTTCTTTTTCTTCTTGAATCCTGGTACGTTTTCGAAAAATCCTTTTTTCTTCTTGCCGTTACCATCTTTTTTCCCTGGCTGACTTGCGGATGCGGATGTGGATGCAGATGCGGATCCTCTTCCTTTTCCTTTGCCACCACGGTCAAATTTTCTACCTGTGCCACGTTCACCGCCGCGCTCATTACTGCGCTCGCTACGTCCACCGCGTTTCTTTCTGCCTGTTCTTGGCTGCTCGATAACGACTGGACGATCTTTGAACTTACGGCGAGGTGTGCCTTTCATACCAACGATTTCAAAGTCGATTGCACGCTCGTCTTTGTTTACGTTAATAACGCGAATTGTAATTTCATCACCGATGCGGAATACGTTTCCTGTACGTTCTCCGATCATAGCGAAATGTTTTTCGTCGTAACGATAGTAATCATCCGTTAAGTAGCTAACGTGTACAAGACCTTCAATCGTATTTGGAAGCTCTACAAACAGACCGAAGTTTGTTACAGAGCTAATCATACCGTCATACTCTTCACCGATCTTATCGACCATATACTCTGCTTTTTTCATTTCGTCTGTTTCACGCTCTGCTTCAACAGCACGGCGTTCCATATTAGAAGAGTGCTCTGCAATCTCTGGTAAGTTTTCACGCCATTTTGCTTGTGTTTCACTGTCGACTTTACCGTTAATGATGTATTCACGAATTAATCTATGAACAATCGTATCTGGGTAACGACGAATTGGCGATGTGAAATGCGTGTAGAACTCAGTTGATAAGCCGAAATGTCCTAAGCTCTCCGAATCGTAACGTGCTTGCTTCATAGAACGAAGCATAACCGTTGAAATTACTACTTCTTCAGGCTGTCCTTGAACCATTTCAAGAATTTGTTGCAGCGCACGAGGATGTACTTCATTCGCACGTCCTTTTACCGCATATCCGAAGTTCGTTACAAACTCGAAGAAACGCTCAAGCTTATCTTCTTTCGGATCTTCATGGACACGATACATAAACGGTACGTTCATCCAGTGGAAGTGCTCTGCTACTGTTTCGTTCGCAACAAGCATAAATTCTTCAATTAACTTCTCTGATACAGAACGATCGCGCATAACAACATCAGTCGGTTTTCCTTCTTCATCTACTAATACTTTCGCTTCTTTAAAGTCAAAGTCAATTGCACCACGGCGCATACGTTTTTCACGTAGAATTTGTGCCAATTGCCCCATCTCTTTAAACATCGGTACTAATGACTCATAACGCTTAATTAACTCTTCGTCCTCATCTTCTAAAATGCTTCTTACGTCAGCATACGTCATACGCTCTGTCGTTTTAATCACACTTTGGAAAATCTCGTGTTTAACAACATCACCTAAGTTGTTGATTTCCATTTCACAAGATAATGTCAGACGGTCTACTTTCGGATTTAATGAGCAAATACCGTTAGATAGACGATGTGGAATCATTGGAATTACACGGTCAACAAGATACACACTTGTCGCTCTTTCCGCTGCTTCTACATCAATTGGAGAACCTTCTTGAACGTAATGACTTACATCCGCAATGTGAACGCCTAGCTTGTAATTGCCGTTCTCAAGCTTCGTTACTGTAACAGCGTCATCTAAATCTTTCGCATCTGCACCATCAATCGTTACGATCATTTGATCACGTAAATCACGGCGATCTTTTAAATCTTCTTCTGAAATCGTTTCTGGTACACTGTTTGCATGCTCCATCACTTCTTCAGGGAATGCTAAAGGTAAATGATGTTTATGAATGACAGATAAAATATCTACTCCTGGATCATTTTTATGACCTAGAATTTGAATAACTTCACCTTCTGCACTTAAACGGTTTTCTGGGTAGCTCGTAATTTTCACAACTACCTTATGACCTTCTACAGCACCCATTGATGCACTTTTCAAGATAAAGATATCACTCGTCCAGCGCTTATTGTCAGGTATAACAAAGCCAAAGTTTTTCGATTCTGTATATGTACCAACAAGTTCTTTCGTTCCACGCTCTAAAATGCGTACAATTGAACCTTCTTGACGTGAACCGCTCGATTGAGAACTAAGTCGTGCTAATACTGTATCGCCATGAAGTGCACCGTTTAATTCTGTAGGAGGGATGAAAAGATCATCGTCTCCCGTTTTCTTCTCGTCTGGTACAACGAATGCAAAGCCACGTGCATGTCCAATTAACTTACCTCTTACTAAATTCATCTTTTCAGGAAGACCGTAACGGTTGCTACGTGTACGAATAACAAGTCCCTTCTCTTCCATCATTACAAGTGCCTTTACAAAATCTTTAAAGCCCTCAGAACCTTCAATTCCAAATGCCTCTTCTAACTCTTGTATCGTTAGCGGTTTATACGCTTCTTCTCTCATAAATAATAACAACTTATCAATATGTTCTTGTGTGATTTCTTCCAAGCAAAAATACCTCCTTTAAAACCTTATATTATTTAGTGTATCCGAAAGATAGGGGATGTATAAAGCGAAACTTCAATACTCCCCTTATGATTTTTACAGTTTTCACAAAAAATTCCTTATGAAAAAAAGAGGCAACTAGATCTTACCAATCTAGTTGCTCCAAGAAGTTATATACATCCTCATGTAGCTCATCACGTTGTTTATCAAGTGTAATGACATGCGTAGAGTCTTCATACCATTTAATGTCTTTTAACGTAGATTCTACACCGTTATAAATAATGTTAGCACTATCTGTATTAATCATTTCGTCATGACGTGCTTGTACAACAAATGTTGGTGCATAAATCATATCCACATTGTTACGTACGTCAGCAATTAATTGTTGTAATGCTTTTAATGTATTCATCGGTGTCTTTTGGAATTCCAACATTTCTTGTTCAATTTGTTCTGGTGATTTTTGCTCACGTTTTTTATATTCGCGGGCATATGCCAATATACCTTGGTACATCGTTTCTTCGCTCTTAATATACATCGGTGCACACATTGGTACTACACCTAAAACCGGTACTGTATAACCTAATTTTAAAGAAAATACGCCGCCAAGTGACAATCCAACAACAGCAATTTTCTCAAAACCTTTATCTTTTAAAAGCTGATATGCCTCCGTTACATCTTGCCACCAATCTGTAGGGCCTGTATGAACAAGCTCTTCTGGTGGTACACCGTGCCCTTTATAAATTGGCGCATGACAAGTATAGCCTTTCTTTTCTAAGAAACGCCCTAACATACGTACATCAGCTGAGTTCCCTGTGAATCCATGTAGTAATAAAACAGCGCGGTCTCCACCCTCAAATGTAAATGGTTTCGGAGATGCTAATTTCATCATGTACTTCTCCTCTTTCTCTTCTGTAATCTAGTCGTATTCTTTCTATATCTAGTGTACCATATTTACATTTCTATAATCTAATTAGAAACATCTTTCAAATGGCAAAACAAAAAAGAAGAACCATTAGTACATCTTACTAACGCTTCTTCTTTCAATTCTATAAGTTTAAGTACGTAACAGCAATTGTTAATACAAAGAACAATACAGCTAAAACAATTGTAATACGGTTTAATACTGCTTCAATTCCACGTGCTTTTTGCTTACCAAATAATTGCTCTGCACCGCCTGAAATTGCACCTGAAAGGCCTGAGCTATTACTAGACTGCATAAGTACCATAACAATCATTAAAATCGATACAGTAATAAGTAAAACGGATAATAACGTATGCACTTGGCGTACCTCCTACAAAGATTCAGTTATTGTAACTGTAGCATAAATCCTATAGAAAAGCGAGAGCTATAGAGTCGCTCTCGCTTTTCTTCTATTACATAAACATCATTGCAAATAACGGTCCAAGTAAACATGTCAAAATTGCTGTTAATGTCATTGTTACCGATCCAATAACACCTTCATGTTCGTTATTTTTCATCGCTCTCATAACACCCATAATATGAGAAGCACATCCAAATCCGATACCTTTACCAACTGAGTTTGTAACACGGCTCCATTTTAATAAGAGAGGTCCTGTAATTGTTCCAGTAATACCTGCGATAACAACGAAAGCTGCTGTTAAGGAAGGTACACCACCAACTTGTTCAGAAACGCTCATCGCAACTGGCATTGTCACCGATTTTGGTAAAGACGATAAGATTAAGCTTTTATCTGTTCCCATAAGTGAAGCAATAGCAAAATCACTAGCGATTGCGACTGTTGTACCTACTAATACCCCGCCAGCAATCGGTACAACATATTTTTGCAGAACATGACGTTGTTTATAAAGAGGAATTGCAAATGCTACAACACCGGGTCCAAGTAGCTTTGCAATCCAGCCACCACCACTTTCCATATAATGTTGATATGGTATATCAAGCACGATAAATAGGAAAGCCATTAATCCTGTTGCTACAAGCATTGGAATGGTGAATGGTGTTGGAAATAATTTATAGATTTTTTTAGATAATTGATATAATAGCACCGTAAAAAGAACCCAACCGATTCCGATTAATATTTGGCTCATCGCGACTCTCTTTCCTTCCTATTCGCAAGATATTGTCCTGTATGTCCTGCGACAATAATAATTAAAAATGTACTCGCTACAACTGTAATGAAAAGAGAAATTCCTTTACTCATAAAAAAAGCACCGTAATTCATTAGGCCAAGCGTTGGCGGAATTAATAAAAACGGCATAATAGCAACGAGTGTTTCTGCTCCTAAATCGAACCATTTCACTGGAAGAACTTTTAGGCTAAGTAAAACAAGTAGGAGGAACATCCCAATCAAACTTCCTGGAATTGGAATGTTTAACATTTCTTGCACCCAAGTTCCAACCATATAAAACACGTAAAGAGCAGCAATTTGGACAAGAATCTTTGTAAATTTCATGTTCATCATCCCTCATGTTTATACGATCTTCTGTTAATATCTTTATCATAGTATAAATTGTAAAAAGCTGCAATTTATCAACTTGACAGCAAAAAAAGCCGATGTTATACGCTTACAACCTTGATATGACTGCATTTCCAAATGAAAATTACGTCAAAAACCTTGACCTAATATAAAAAGTTTTTATTTTCTGAATTTATAAGACTGTTATTTCAATAAAATAATCTTTTTATCCTTAAACTTACATATATATAAAGTGAAACTTTAATCATTGAGGGTTTCCTCATCCCCATTGATCATTCCTCACCAAGCGGGTTTGTACGGGATAAACAAGATAGGTGGTGAACATATGCCCAAAAAAGTTCTCATTTTTTGTGATCCTGGGATTGATGATACGATGGCTCTCCTCTTAGCATTCTTTATCAATGAAATAGAAATCGTCGGTATCGTTGCTGATTACGGCAATGTTCCAAAAAAAATGGCCGTAGAAAATGCTCATTTTCTTACAAGCGAAGTAAAGGGTAGAAATATCAAAATCTTTGGTGGATCAGAACGTCCAATTACTGGTGCTCCTCCTGCTTTTTTTACAGATGTACACGGGAAACAAGGGCTCGGGCCAATTATTCCAAAGGTGAATGTAACTAGCGAAGAAATGGAGAATTTTTTTGAAGTTATTCCTCTTATTGAACAGTATAAAGATGAATTAATTATTGTGAGCTTAGGAAGACTTACCTCCCTAGCAATTTTATTTATCGTATGTAAACAATTAATGGAGCAAGTTAAATCTTACTACGTAATGGGCGGTGCCTTTTTACATCCTGGTAATGTTACCCCTATTTCCGAAGCAAACTTTTATGGCGACCCTACTGCAGCTAATATAGTCCTTCAATCCGCAGCTAACATGTACATATACCCATTAAACGTCACCCAATATTCCATCATTACACCAGAAATGGCCGAATACATTGAGGCCAAAGGAAAAGCCCCACTTGTTAAACCGTTATTCGATCATTATTACTACGGATATTATAAAGACGCCCTACCACATTTAAAGGGCAGCCCCTTCCATGACACAATGCCAATACTCGCTTTACTTGATAACTCTATGTTTACCTATCACAAATCACCTATCGTTGTCATGACAGAATCTTATGCACAGGGGGCAAGCATTGGAGAATTTCGCTCTTTAGGAGAACCTAAACCATTTATTGATTGGCCGAGTCATCAAATAGCAATTGATTTTGATTATAACCGCTTCTTCAAACATTTCATGTCACTTATGACAGGTGAACAATTTTAAGATAAAAAAAACAGACCGTGATTTCTCACGGTCTGTCGTTTATTTTCTACAATTATCGTTTGATGTTATAGAAAGATTTGATACCATCGTAAACAGCGATTTCGCCTAGTTCGTCTTCGATGCGTAATAATTGGTTGTACTTAGCAATACGGTCAGTACGGCTCATAGAACCAGTTTTGATTTGGCCAGCGTTAGTTGCAACTGCGATGTCAGCGATTGTAGCATCTTCAGTTTCACCAGAACGGTGAGATACAACTGCTGTGTAACCAGCACGTTTAGCCATTTCGATAGCTTCGAAAGTCTCAGTTAAAGTACCGATTTGGTTAACTTTAATTAAGATTGAGTTAGAGATACCTTTTTCGATACCTTCAGCAAGTTTTTGAGTGTTAGTTACGAATAAATCGTCACCAACTAATTGTACTTTATCACCGATACGCTCAGTTAATAATTTGTGACCATCCCAGTCGTTTTCGTCTAAACCATCTTCGATAGAGATGATTGGGAAGTCTTTGCAAAGCTCTTCGTAGAAATCAACCATTTCTGCAGAAGTTAAGCCAGTACGGCCTTCGCCTGCAAGGTCATATTTACCAGTTTCTTTGTTGTAGAACTCAGAAGAAGCAACGTCCATTCCTAAGAATACGTTCTCGCCAGCTTTGTAACCAGCTTTTTCGATAGCTTCGATGATTACTTCTAGAGCTTCACGGTTAGAACCAAGGTTTGGAGCGAATCCACCTTCGTCACCTACTGCAGTGTTAAGACCTTTGTCATGTAATACAGCTTTAAGTGCATGGAATACTTCAGCACCCATACGGATTGATTCTTTGAATGTTGGAGCACCAACTGGTAAGATCATGAACTCTTGGAAGTCAACGTTGTTATCAGCGTGAGAACCACCGTTGATGATGTTCATCATTGGAGTTGGTAATTGTTTTGCATTGAATCCACCAAGGTAACGGTATAATGGAAGACCTACGAAGTCAGCTGCTGCGTGAGCTACTGCCATAGATACACCAAGGATAGCGTTAGCGCCTAGTTTACCTTTGTTTGGAGTGCCATCTAATTCGATCATAGCACGGTCGATACCAGCTTGGTCAGTTACATCGAAACCAGCGATTTCTGGAGCGATAATTTCGTTAACGTTGTTTACTGCGTTAACAACACCTTTACCAAGGTAACGAGATTTGTCACCGTCACGTAATTCTACTGCTTCGTGCTCACCAGTAGATGCACCACTTGGTACGATAGCGCGTCCGAAAGCGCCGCTTTCTGTGTAAACTTCTACTTCTACAGTTGGGTTACCACGAGAGTCAAGGACTTCGCGAGCATAAACATCAATAATTGTTGACATAATAAATTCTCTCCTTTTTATATAAGCAAATTATTTAATAATTGTTTTACCTGTCATTTCTTTCGGTTGTTCCACATTTAAAAGTGTAAGCATTGTTGGAGCGATATCTCCTAAAATACCACCTTCACGAAGCTCTACATCATTTTTTGTAACGATGAAAGGAACCGGGTTAGTTGTATGAGCTGTCATAGGACCGCCATCAGCAGTTAACTCCTGATCAGCATTACCATGGTCAGCAGTAATAAGTGCTACACCATCTTTTGCAAGAATCGCTTCTACAACTTTTCCTAAACATTCGTCAGTTGCTTCTACTGCTTTAATTGTTGGTTCCATCATCCCAGAATGGCCAACCATATCACAGTTCGCAAAGTTAAGAATGATAACATCATGTTTATCATTTTCGATTTCATTTACTAAAGCGTCCGTTACTTCGTAAATGCTCATTTCAGGTTTCAAGTCATACGTTGCAACCTTTGGTGAGTTAATTAAGATACGCTCTTCTCCTGGGAATTCAGCCTCACGACCACCGCTAAAGAAGAATGTAACGTGCGGATACTTTTCAGTTTCCGCGATGCGAAGTTGCTTTAATCCCGCTTGCGCAACAACTTCACCTAAAGTGTTATCAAGGTTCATTGGCTTGAATGCCACGTAACCATCTACAGTTTCACTGAAGTGTGTCATACATACGAATTCTGGAATGTGAGGTACTTTTTCACCACGATCGAACTCACGGAAGTCTTCGTTTGTAAATACACGAGCAATTTGAATTGCACGGTCTGGACGGAAGTTATAGAAGATAACTGCATCATCATCATTGATTGTTGCAACTGGCGTGTTATCTTCGTTAACAATTACAGACGGCAATACGAATTCATCATAGATACCGTTCGCATAAGAGTCTTCTACACACTCTTCTGCTGATTTATAAGTAGGGCCTTCACCATTCACCATAGCACTGTAACATTTTTCTACGCGATCCCAACGCTTGTCACGGTCCATAGAGTAATAACGACCAGAGATAGTCGCGAATTGTCCTACTCCTGTTTCTTTAATTACTTCATTCGTTGCATTGATATAACCTTTTGCTGTTTGTGGTCCAACATCGCGGCCGTCTAAGAATGCATGGATATAAACTTTCTCCACGCCTTCTTTTGCTGCTAAGCGAAGAAGAGCAAACATATGGTTCATGTGACTGTGCACACCACCGTCAGAAAGTAAACCGAATAAATGAAGTGCAGTACCTTTTTCTTTTACGCTTTTAATTGCATTTTGGAAAGTTTCGTTCTTATCGAACTCACCTTCACGAATTGCAACGTTAACGCGTGTTAAGCTTTGATATACTACGCGGCCAGCACCGATATTTAAGTGACCAACCTCAGAGTTACCCATTTGACCTTCTGGAAGACCTACCGCCTCACCACAAGCTGTAAGCGTTGTATGAGGGAATTTGTTCCAGTAGCCATCAAAATTAGGTTTCTTAGCTTGTGCTACAGCATTCCCGTAAGTTTCTTCACGAAGTCCGAAACCGTCAAGAATGATTAAAGCTGTTGGCTTTCTCATTTTACCGCCCCCAGAAGACCTAAGAACGAAGCAGGCTCTAAGCTAGCACCGCCAACTAAAGCGCCGTCGATGTCAGATTGTGCCATATACTCTTTAATGTTTTCTGGTTTTACGCTACCGCCGTATTGGATACGAACAGCTTCTGCAGCTTCTGGAGAAACAGCTTCTGCAACAACTTTACGGATGTGCGCACATACTTCGTTTGCATCTGCAGAAGAAGAAGATTTACCTGTACCGATAGCCCAGATTGGCTCATAAGCGATAACAGTTGCTTTAACTTGCTCTTCTGTTAAACCTGCAAGTGCTTTTGTCACTTGACCTGCTACTAGATCAAATGTTTTTCCGCTTTCGCGCTCTTCTAAAGTCTCACCACAACATACGATTGGTGTTAAACCATGTTCAAATGCTGCGATAGTCTTTTTGTTTACTGACTCATCTGTTTCAGCAAACATTTCACGACGCTCAGAGTGGCCAAGTACTACATAGCCAACTTTTAAGTCGCTAAGTGCTACTGGGCTAATTTCGCCAGTGAATGCACCATTTTTTTCGAAGTGCATGTTTTGTGCACCTACTTGTAAGTCAGTTCCTTCAGTTGCTGCTACAAGGCGCTCTAAGAATAGAGCTGGAGAGCAAACTACTGCATCAACAGCTGAAGCTGCTGGGATTTGACCTTTAACTTCCTCTACGAAGCTAACTGCTTCAGATAGAGTTTTATTCATTTTCCAGTTACCTGCGATAATTGGTTTACGCATGCTTTGCACCGTCCTTTTTCTTTGGCTGCTACTTATTTGTCGTTAAGACAAACTACACCTGGAAGCTCTTTACCTTCCATGAATTCTAATGACGCACCGCCGCCAGTAGAAATGTGGCTCATTTTATCAGCCATACCGAATTTTTCAACAGCTGCTGCAGAGTCACCACCGCCGATAACAGAGTATGTATCTTCTGCATCTGCTAATGCTTGTCCTACTGCTTTTGTACCTTCTGCGAATGGAGTCATTTCGAATACACCCATTGGTCCATTCCATACAACAAGCTTAGAATTTTTAATTACATCTGCATAAATTTCACGTGTTTTAGGACCGATGTCCACGCCTTCCCAGTTAGAAGGGATAGAGTCGATACCAACGATTTTAGTTGTTGCAGTTTCAGAGAATTCCTCAGTGATTACAACATCAACTGGCATGTAGAAGTTTACGCCTTTTTCTTTTGCAAGTTGCATAAATTCTTTAGCTAGTTCAATCTTGTCGTCTTCACATAGAGATAGACCAATTTCATGACCTAAAGCTTTAACGAATGTGTAAGCAAGTCCGCCACCGATGATTAAGTTATCTACTTTGTCTAATAGATGACGAATTACACCGATTTTATCTTTTACTTTCGCACCACCGATGATAGCTGTAAATGGACGTTCTGGGTTAGAAAGTGCTTTACCAAGTACATCTAACTCTTTTTCCATTAATAGACCAGATACTGCTGGTAGGTAGTCTGCGATACCTGCTGTAGAAGCATGAGCACGGTGAGCTGCACCGAATGCATCGTTTACGAAGATGTCAGCAAGTGCTGCAAATTCTTTCGCAAGTTCTGCATCGTTCTTTTCTTCGCCCGCATAGAAACGTACGTTTTCAAGAACTAATACGTCGCCTTCGTTCATTGCTGCAACCATTTCTTGTGCAACTGGTCCGAATGCTTCGTCCGCTTTTTTAACATCTTTACCAAGAAGCTCGCCTAAACGTGCTGCTACTGGAGTAAGACGTAATTCTTCTACTGCTTGACCTTTTGGACGGCCTAAGTGGCTTGCTAAAATAACTTTCGCACCTTGCTCTACTAAATATTGAATTGTAGGAAGAGCTGCACGGATACGAGTTTCATCTGTAATTTTGCCTTCTTTCATAGGTACGTTGAAATCAACGCGGCAAAATACACGCTTACCTTTTAAATCTACGTCACGAATTGATTTTTTGTTCATTGGATTTCCCTCCGACTACTAGTTAGGATTGACAAAACCCATTCAAAAGCTTAACACATTTGCTTTTAAAACGAAAGAAGAGAGAGAGGGAACAAACCCTCTCCCTCGTTTTGTCATTGATTGCTTATATAATTAAGAATTAAAGACCTTTAGAAGTCATGTAAGCTGCTAAGTCTACTACGCGGTTAGAGTAACCAGTTTCGTTATCGTACCAAGAAAGTACTTTAACCATGTTACCTTCCATTACCATTGTAGATAATGCATCGATTGTAGAAGAAGCTGTACATCCGTTATAGTCGATAGATACTAATGGCTCTTCGCTGTATCCAAGGATACCTTTTAATTCGCCTTCAGCTGCTGCTTTGAATGCTGCGTTTACATCTTCAACTGTTACTTCTTTGTCAAGTTCAACAACTAAGTCAACAAGAGAAACGTTAGCAGTTGGAACACGTACAGCGCCACCGTTTAATTTACCTTTAAGTTCTGGTAATACTAATGCTACAGCTTTAGCTGCACCAGTAGATGTTGGAATCATGTTTTCAGCTGCTGCACGAGCACGACGTAAATCTTTGTGTGGTAAGTCTAAGATTTGTTGGTCGTTAGTGTAAGAGTGAATTGTTGTCATCATTCCGCGTTTTACGCCGAATTTTTCGTTTAATACTTTAGCGAATGGAGCTAGACAGTTTGTAGTACAAGAAGCGTTAGATACTACGTTGTGGTTAGCTGCATCGTATTGTTCGTGGTTAACACCCATAACTACAGTGATATCTTCGTCAGAAGCTGGAGCTGAGATGATAACTTTCTTAACTGATCCACCTAAGTGTTTTTCAGCGTCTGATTTTTTAGTGAAACGGCCAGTAGATTCTACTACTACTTCTACTCCATAGTCGCTCCATGGTAATTGAGCTGGGTCACGCTCAGCGATAACTTTAATTTCTTTACCGTTAACAACGATGCTGTTTTCGTTAGCAGATACTTCTGCATTTAAAGTTCCGTGAACTGTGTCATATTTTAAAAGGTGAGCTAATGTTTTAGCATCTGTTAAGTCGTTGATTGCTACTACTTCTACCTCAGAGTTGTTAAGAGCTGCGCGGAATACGTTACGTCCGATACGTCCAAATCCATTAATACCAATTTTAGTCATTTGAATTTCCTCCTTGGGGGATTATATTAAAGGGTAAAACCCTTTGTTAACTGTTTTGCTGCACCTTCATCTGTAATTAGAATTGAAGTGTGCCCTTGCTTTATTACAGCCTGTATTGCTTTTGCCTTTGAAGAACCTCCAGCGACTGCAACAACGTGAGATACATTTTGTAAATCCTCTAGTTGCATACCCACTGTTCTTACTTTATGAACAACATTTCCTTCTTCATTAAAGTAGTAGCCGAAAGCTTCGCCAACTGCTTCGCTTGCCTGAATCTTTAACCAATCTGCTTCTGAAGTACTTCTGCGACGTGCCATTGTTAACGCATCACCTATTCCATGAATGACGATATTGGAAGATCGAATCAACTCAAGAACTTCTTTCACGGAAGGCTCTGTCACAATAGACGCATATGCTTCGCTACTAACATGGTCTGGAACATACAATAAGCGATAATTACTCATCGTATTTTGCGCCATCTTGGCACAAATGGTATTGGCTTCTAATTCAACACCTTCTCCAATTCCACCACGTGCTGGGACAAATAGCATATGTAAATCTTTGCAATCAAGTTGCATCATGTCCGCAGCAGCAGCTAGCGTAGTTCCTCCAGCCACAGCAACGATATTATTCGCTGTCAGACGGTCTTTTATACAAGTCACACAAGCACGGCCCATCTCCAGTTTGACCCAAGGTGATTCATCACTATCGCCAGGGACAACGAAAACTTCATCCAAGTCTAATGTTTCCTTAAGTTGCTTTTCTAAAACCTTTAACCCGGAAATTTCTTTCATAAAGTCTTCCAAAGCAAGAACTAAAGCTGTTCCTTCTTCTGTCAAAGTCATTCCAGAAGAAGCGACGTGAACTAAGTTTTGTTCTTTCAAAACTTGAACTTCACTTCGCAATACTCGTTCTGTCATACCGAGACTTGCTGATAAGTTTCTTCTTCCAATCGGCTGCATGAGCCTAATGTATTGAAGAATTTGCATTCTCGTTTGCATAACAGGTAGCAGATCAGGTAATAATTTTTTTGTATTCTGAATCCATGAGCGCATATCTTTTCTCCTCACTACATCGGTTCATTTTCCCTCGTGGTCACTTTACGTCCCGTAGTGACATTTTGTGTCCCACATAGGTTAAAAAAATAATCCCTGCTACGTGTATTATTGTAACAGGAGATAGAAACTTATTCAACTCTTAACTGCATTCTTTATATAGTTTATTATGACACCTTTGTGAATGTTACCATATTCTACTTGTTTTCCGTCCATTTCTACAACCGGAATCATTAAGTGATATTTTTCTAAAAGGTCATTATCTTCATATATATCTATTTCCTCGATTTGAAAAGAATATTCACATTGTACTTCCTGTAAAACTTGTTTCGCCTTCACGCAAAGGCCACAATCTTTTTTAGTATACAGTACAACTTTCATCTTCTTCACCTATCCGATCGTTTTTCGTAATGACGAAGCTGGGATATGCATTTGTTCTCTATACTTCGCCACTGTTCTTCGAGAAATAACAATTTCATGCTCTTCTTCTAATAATTTTGAAATCTTTTGATCTGAAAGTGGCTTTTTCTTATCCTCTGCCCCAATTAGCGTTTGAATAAATTGTTTTACACGTTTTGTAGAAACTGCTTCATCTTCAGTCGTCGAAACGGCATTGCTAAAGAACGATTTCATCTCAAATAAACCGTGTGGTGTTTGCACATACTTATTTCGCGTCGCACGACTAATTGTTGATTCATGCACACTTAACTCTTCCGCTACCTCTTTTAAAGCGAGAGGTCTTAAATACTCTGGACCTTTCCAGAAGAAATCACGTTGTTTTTCCATAATAATATTCATCACTTGCAGCAGCGTCTGTTTTCTCTGCTTCAAACTGCGCATAATCCACTGCACATGCTGATACTTTTCTGATACGTAAGATGCTACTTCACTTTCACTATTATTAAGAAGCGCACTGTACTCAGAATGAATTTCAATTCTCGGCATATTTCTCTCATTCATTTGTAAAACGAGGCGATCGCCATCTTTTTTCACCGCCATATCAGGCACAATATAAAGTGGTTTATCTGAAGAAAACGCAAGACCTGGTTTTGGTTGTAATGACGTTATACAATTCACCGCACTCTGTAATTCCTCATTACTACATTTCAACACTTGAACGAGCTTTCGCCAATCTTTCTTCACAAAATAAGCGAAATGATCTTCTACAACCTCTTCTGCTAATCCATTCCGCCTTTGTAAGCGCTTCAATTGCAAGGTTAAACATTCCTGAATATTACGCGCGCCTACCCCTGCTGGTTCCAGTGATTGGACAAGCTCTACAGATCGGTCGACTACATGAATATGCGCAGAAAGGAGCTCTGCTAACTCTTCATTCGTTTCTTGTAAATATCCATTTCCATCCATGTTCATAATAATGAAAGAAGCTACTTTTCGCTCTTCTTCATCTATTTTATAATACTGTATTTGATTTAATAAATGTTGCTGAATCGTTGTAGAATCCACACTGTAGATCTCCATCTGATTCTCGACTTGTTTGCTGGTACTTTTACTGTTGTTAGAGCTCTTTTTCTTCTCCCTCTCAAAACCACCTAACTCAATAAGGGGATTCTCTAACGATTGCTCATACAAAAACTCCGATAATTCTTGTACATTATACTGGAGCATTGTAATCGCTTGCCTTAACTCTTGTGTCATTGCCAAACGTAAGCTTTGTTCTTGTAAAAGACTTGCCTTCAAACTAATCTCCCCCTTGTTTCTATTGTACAATAAGTTTGGTAAAAGGAGAATGCTATCACAGACACCCATTCCAAAATATTATTAATTTATATGTATTAATGAGATTTACAACTTACAACCTAAATTTGAATAATATTGAAAGAAAATAATAAGGTTAAAAATTATCATCAAGTACTAATAGTAAATCTTATTACCAGATATAACAAGAGGGAAATAAAAAAAGTCCTAACCTACAAAACGTAAGTTAGGACTTTTTGACGCGCCCAGAGGGATTCGAACCCCCGGCAGACGTGGTACCGGAAACCACCGCTCTATCCGACTGAGCTATGGGCGCATGATTATAGAAAACACTTCATTTTCTTCTCATAATAATAGCAATAAAATCCATCTAAATCAATAAAAATATCCCCGTAATACCTTATGCATCTTAGCTAAAAACATATAAAATCTATTCCACCCCTAAATTTTCCAATCATAAATTCACCCCAACTCACAAATTATAACCTATGAATTGATATTCCAAAGGGGGCTTCATTCAATGACTGTAATTACAAAATTAAAGCAAACTGTTTCTGGATTAAAAAGTGCACAAGCTAGCTTAGAGGGATTCGCTCTTGATACGGATAACCAACAAGCTAAGCAACTTTTCCAAACAGCTGCGCAGCAAACACAAACGATTATCGATTCTTTAAACCCACGCGTTGAAGAAGTCCAACAAGAAGAACCACAATACTCACAGCAATAACAAATCAGATTTGCTGTGAAATAGAAAAAGGATGATATGCAGTCATCCTTTTTCTATCACATTACATATTGCAATAGAAATGGAATGATAATTATGCGAAAACTCGGCCTCATAACCGCATTATTTGCACTTCTATTTAGCTCTTTTACCGGATGTGATAATAGTCCTTTAGATAAAAAAGTGAAAGAAGAAGCAAAACGAATGGAGAAAGAAAAAGGTCCAAAGTTAACAAAGACGAGTACGGAATCCTTTAATCAATCTATATCACAAGGAGCGAAGAAAAGAGCTCTCGCTATGGATGAAATTATAAAAAGCACAGCAGTGAATTCAAATTTAGATCTCTACATAGCAGTTACACCGGAGCATCACGAAAGGTTTGGATTAAAACCTCTTCGTAAAAAGCTTCAAAAGCAGCTAAGTGATGAGCATCCTACTTTCGATGTTCGTGTCAGTACAGATAAAAAAATCTTTATGTTACTCGAAAAACTCGAAAGAAAAATTAAGGAAAAAGAAGTATCTAAAGATGAAATTAATAAACAATTAAAATTCATTGGTAAAAAAATGGAGTCTAACACTTAACGCTTTTTAAAAGAAAAGGAAGGATTGCAATGTCTAGTAAAGATAAAAACTTAACCCCTGTACAACAGGAGTATAAAAAATTCGAACAAGAACGCGAACCGAAACGACCTGTCTTAAAAAATTGTATAAAAGCCTTTTTCGTCGGTGGTTTTATTTGCTTCATCGGACAACTCATTTCTACTTTTTACATCACATATTTTGATTTCACTGAACGCTCAGCAGGAAATCCAACAGTCGCAACTCTTATTTTCATTTCTATGTTACTAACTGGATTTGGTATATACGATCGTTTTGGACAGTTTGCTGGTGCTGGTACAGCTGTACCTGTTACTGGATTTGGTAACTCTGTTATTGCAGCATGTATCGAACACCGAACGGAAGGATTCGTCCTTGGTGTTGGCGGCAATATGTTTAAACTAGCTGGTTCTGTTATTTTATTTGGTGTATTTTCAGCTTTTGTCATCGCACTTATTAAAACGATTCTCGTTCAATGGGGAGGTCTATAAATGTTACAAGGACACCGAACGTGGGTATTTGAAAACAAACCAGTCATTATCTCAACAGGGGTTGTCGGTGGACCATTTGAAGCAAAGGGAAACATTCCAGAAGACTTCGATATCCTTCATGAAGATTTATGGCTCGGACAAGATTCCTATGAAAAAGCACATAAAATTTTATTCGAAGAAGCTTGTAGTCGTGCTACTGAAAAAGCAGAACTTCGTAAAGATGATATTCAATTTGTACTTGCAGGAGATTTAATCAATCAAATTACTCCAACAAGCTTTGCTTGCCGGACACTTGGCACTCCTTATCTCGGATTATTCGGGGCTTGTTCTACTTCTATGGAAGGTTTAGCACTTGGGGCAAGTATCGTAAATGCAAAAGGCGCAAAATATTTATTAACTGGTGCATCCAGTCATAATACAGCTGTAGAAAAACAATTCCGCTATCCTACCGAATACGGCGGACAAAAGCCACCTACTGCACAGTGGACAGTAACCGGAGCAGGAGCCGCCATTTTAAGCGATACTGGACATGGTCCAAGAGTAACCTCTGCAACGATTGGGCGAGTTATTGATATGGGATTAACAGACCCTTTTAATATGGGGGGCGCGATGGCTCCAGCTGCAGTTGATACAATCGAAGCCCATTTACGCGAACGACAAATCGATGCCTCTTACTATGACCTAATCGTGACTGGTGATCTTGGCCATGTCGGTCGCGAAATTGCTTACGATTTACTACATAAGCATGGAACCAAAGTAACGAGCGAACAGTTTCAAGATTGCGGAATTATCATTTATAGAGAAGGACAACCTGTCATAGCTGGTGCTAGCGGGCCTGGATGTTCCGCAACAGTCGTATACGGTCATTTATTAAACCGAATGAAAAGAGGAGAGTTCAAAAAAATACTTGTCGTTGCGACAGGCGCTTTACTATCTCCACTTACATTCCAACAAGAAGAAACGATTCCGTGTATCGCTCATGCCGTTTCGATTGAATTTGGAGGTGCAACGCAATGATTTTTTTCTGGGCTTTCGTCATCGGCGGACTCATATGCGTAATCGGACAACTTATGTTTGATGTCGGCAAGTTAACACCAGCTCATACAATGGCAACACTCGTTGTTGCCGGAGCAATATTAGATGGATTCAATTTGTATGAACCATTAATTGACTTCGCTGGGGCCGGGGCAACTGTACCTATTACAAGCTTTGGTAATGCCCTAGTTCATGGTGCAATGGAAGAAGCTGCAAAACATGGCATCGTTGGCGTTATTACTGGCATGTTTAAAGTAACGAGCGCCGGTGTATCAGCAGCTATTATTTTCGGCTTCATTGGAGCATTGTTATTCAAACCGAAAGGATAAGGTGTTCGTATGACAGTTATCGCTAGCGTTAAAACCTGCCTTGCCAGTGTAAGGGGCGCTCAAGCAAGTTTAAGCTCTCTTTCACTAAATTCACAAGACGAAGAATCAAAACGTATATTTCACGAATGTATGTTAGAAATGGACAGCATCATCGCTGATTTACAGAATAGAGTTTCAGTATTAGAACGTGAAGAACCTCAATATAAAGGGTTTTAAGTAGACTGGAGGAAACGACTATGTCTCACCTGCCGGAATGGACACTTGTCATTCTTCGCTCTGTATTCATATTAATTATTTTATTCGCTATTACGAAATGGTTAGGGAAAAGACAAATCTCTCAGCTTTCCTTTTTTGAATACATAGCCGGAATGACAATTGGTGACATCGCTGCCCAAGTATCTACAGGGCTCGATTCAAAATTTTTTCACGGCGTCTTTGCGATACTCATTTTCGCTGTGGTACCTTTTTTAACAGGAATCCTCTCTTTAAAGAACAAAACAGCTCGGGACTTCTTTGAAGGGAAATCTACCGTATTAATAAAAGACGGAAAGATACTCGAAGATAACTTGAAGAAAGAAAAATATACGAGTGACGAATTACTGGAACTTCTCCGTGGAAAAAGTGCGTTCAGCGTAGCTGAAGTCGAATTTGCTGTCTTAGAACCGAGCGGAGAATTAAATGTACTATTAAAGAAAGATTCTCAGCCACTTACTGCAAAAGACATCGGTTTAAAAGTACCGAATGAAAAAGAACCACAAACTGTTATTATGGATGGAAATGTACTAGATGAACCTCTTTCAGCAAGCGGACATAACCGCGCTTGGCTACATTCAGAATTAGAAAAACTTGGCGTTGTTATTGAAAATGTCTTTCTCGGTCAAGTGGATTCATACGGACAACTTACTATCGACATTTACAATGACAAACTCCAAATGCCTTCTCCTCAAAACAAACCTTTATTATTAGCATCTTTAAAAAAATGTCATGCTGATCTTGAACTATTTTCCCTAGAAACAAAGTCGAAATCAGCAAGCGAAATGTATAGTAAAAACGCGAAACAAATCGAAAAGATTTTAAATAAAGTAACCTATCTTTTAAAAGACTAATTATCGAAAGAACGCTTCAGTTAAAAGGCGTTCTTTTCTTTTTTTCTCCAGTTTTCATAACGTTTAAATTTATGTAATTCGGTTATGATGTTGAAGATACATAAGCAGGGAATTTCGAAAACATAGCGAATATTTCATGGTACAACTACATATTTTTTTGATTTAAAGTGGTTTCGTTTGACCTTTATTGACCATAATTGTATTATAAGACTAAGAAAGCTTTAGAAGGAGGAAATAACAGATGAATTTAATTCCTACAGTAATTGAACAAACAAATCGTGGAGAACGCGCTTACGATATTTACTCTCGACTATTAAAAGACCGCATCATTATGCTTGGTAGTGCAATTGATGACAACGTAGCTAACTCAATCGTTTCCCAGCTTTTATTCTTGGAATCTCAAGATCCAGAAAAAGATATTCACATCTACATCAACAGCCCTGGTGGTTCTATCACAGCGGGTATGGCAATCTATGATACAATGCAGTTTATTAAACCACAAGTATCAACAATCTGTATCGGTATGGCTGCATCTATGGGTGCATTCTTACTTGCAGCAGGTGAAAAAGGAAAACGTTACGCACTTCCAAACAGTGAAGTAATGATTCACCAACCACTTGGTGGAGCACAAGGTCAAGCGACTGAAATCGAAATCGCTGCAAAACGTATCCTATTCTTACGTGAAAAACTAAACCAAATTCTTGCTGACCGCACTGGTCAACCACTTGAAGTACTACAACGCGACACAGACCGCGACAACTTCATGACAGCGGAAAAAGCTTTAGAATACGGTTTAATCGATAAGATCTTTACAAATCGTTAATAACTAAAAGCAGAAGCGGCTCGTTCAGAATCGCAGGGCGATGGAGTCCCTGATTCCGAGGCGCTTTTTGCCTCGAATGAAGGGGCGAAGCGACCGGAGATTCTAGCCGCTGGAGCTGGATATAACTAAAAGCGAAAGCGGCTCGTTTAGAATCGCAGGTCGCTGGAGCTGGATACAACTAAAAGTGGAAGCGCCCTATAATTGGGCGCTTCTTTTATATATTGTTCCCCGCTCACATACCCCACCCAGTATCTCTCTAAATATATCAACGATTTTTTAATATATCAACGGTTCGACACAACATATCGATTTACCGACAATCTCCGACAAGGACAAATCAGCTAAATACCCCTCCCCGCTAATCCGCACAAACAACAAAACAAAAAAACTATCGCATATACGCGATAGCTCTTTATTGTACATATGCAGCTAATGCTTCTAAAGCCTCTTCTGCATCTGAACCTTCTGTTGTAATTGTTATCATGCTTCCAGTTCCAATTGCTAAGCTCATAATCCCCATTATGCTCTTTGCATTTACTGTCTTTCCATCTTTCTCAATGAAGATATCTGCATGAAAGCGATTTGCCTCTTGTACAAACAACGCAGCCGGACGTGCTTGTAAACCGTTTTTTAATGAAACCTGAACTCGTTTTTGAACCACAGCTCCATTTCCCCTTTAACCTCTTATTTTTTTGCTACCGTTTCCCCCGCGCGTAATTTCTCTGCAATTTCATCGATTTTACGCAAACGATGATTAATACCCGATTTACTAATTTTCCCCCCGGATACCATCTCACCTAACTCTTTCAATGTTACATCTTGATAATCTCTTCGTAGTTGCGCAATCTCTTGTAGTTTATCTGGCAATATATCAAGACCAACCGTCTCATCAATATAGCGGATATTTTCAATCTGCCTTAGCGCTGCACCAATTGTTTTATTTAAATTAGCTGTTTCGCAGTTCACTAAACGATTTACGGAATTACGCATATCACGTACGATTCGAATATCTTCAAACCTTAAAAGTGCATTATGAGCACCAATAATATTTAAAAATTCCGTAATTTTCTCCGCTTCTTTCAAATACGTAATGTACCCTTTTCTTCTTTCCAACGTCTTACTATTTAAATCAAATCCGTTCATCAGTTCACATATAGCATCATTATGTTCCTTATATAACGAAAAGATCTCTAAATGATAAGATGATGTTTCTGGGTTATTTACTGAACCACCTGCTAAAAATGCACCGCGTAAATACGATCGTTTACAACACTTCTTCTCAATCAATTCTTGTGATATATTTCGAATAAATGAAAAGTCATCTCGAACGATATGAAGATCGGCTAATATTTCGCGAGACTTTTCAACAAGCCTTACGATATATACATTATTTTTCTTCAATCGCATTTTTTTACGAACAAGTAATTCTACCGTCACGTC
Organism: Bacillus sp. 22475; assembly: GCF_052044835.1. Classification (NCBI taxonomy): domain Bacteria; kingdom Bacillati; phylum Bacillota; class Bacilli; order Caryophanales; family Bacillaceae; genus Bacillus; species Bacillus sp. 22475. The sequence goes on from NZ_JBQENW010000013.1 coordinate 65,570, forward strand.
ATATCCTTTTTTCAAAAGCGTATAAATCCTTCTTGCAATTGCCGCATTTTCTGTTTGAATATCGATAGATAGACGACGGTTTGAAAAAGAAAGCGATCCATTCATTCGAAGTAACGCTGATAATTCAGCTTTCTCACAGCATTCTTTCACTTCAAGATTCGTCAGCTCTTTCTTTGTTTCTGATGCAAATGACACAGTCAACACCTCCTTATACGATTATTATGGAACAAAATTCTTGTCCTATATGAATGAGGAGCGCCACCTCAAACGAGGCAACGCACATTTATAACAATGAATATAAAATCGAAGCTAACTTTAACGTATCGTGCCTTACAACACGATCATCATACTTCGCTAATCCCTCTTGAATAACATCAATATTATTTTCAGCAAAACGTTCTTCATCCACTACAACTGGTGTAGACATTTCTTCCTCATATAACTTACGTAATTCACAAGGAATCTCACGGTTATTTACAATTGCAGTATTAATAAATGGTTGCCCTAAATGATCGTGTAACGCCTGCACATGATCAAAAGCAGTATATCCCATCGTTTCACCCGCTTGTGTCATAACGTTACATACATATACCTTCTTCGCCTTTGCAGCAAGAACAGCGTCCCCAATTTTGTTAACAACTAAGTTGGGTAATATACTCGTATACAAACTTCCTGGGCCGAAAACAAGTAAATCAGCTCGTTTAATCTCAGCCAACGTTTCATGCAATGGCTCTACATCTTCTGGAGTTAAAAAGACACGATTAATCTTCTTTCCGTAATAAGGAATCTTTGATTCACCTGTTACAATTTCCCCATCTTCAAGTTCCGCATGAAGTACCGCACTTTGATTCGCTGCTGGTAATACACGTCCTCTGACATTTAATACTTTACTTGTTTCCGTAATTGCATGGAAAAAGTCTCCTGTAATCGAGGTCATACCTGCCAACAATAGATTTCCTAACGCATGACCTTTCAGTCCGTCTCCTGTTGTGAAACGGTGCTGAAATAAAGCTTCCACCAGCGGCTCTACATCCGATAACGCAACAAGTACGTTACGGATGTCACCTGGAGGTGGAATTTCTAGCTCATCACGTAATCGACCCGAACTGCCACCATCATCAGCGATTGTAACAACTGCTGTAATATCAACAGGATATTGCTTTAATCCTCTTAATAAAACAGAGAGTCCAGTTCCGCCTCCCATGATGACAATTTTAGGCTTTCTCTCTTTTTTCATCCCTTAATGGCCCTTTCTCTTCTCCACATCACGATGAGATACATGAACACTATACTCTGGTTTCAAATGTTTCCCAAGGTATTCTGTAAGCGTAACAGAACGATGCTGTCCACCTGTACATCCAATTGCAATTACAAGTTGACTTTTGCCTTCTCTTTTATAATGAGGCAGCATGAAAGTAATCAGATCCGTCAACTTCTCTAAAAACTTATGTGTCTCATTAAATTTCAGTACATACGAAGAAACTTCTTCATCTAGTCCTGTTAATGGCTTCATATGTGGAATGTAATATGGATTTGGTAAAAAACGAACATCAAATACTAAATCTGCATCAATTGGAATACCGTACTTAAATCCAAATGACATAACATTTACACGAAATGCTTGCTCAGTTTCTGTTGAGAACAAGTGAACAATTTTTTCACGTAATTCTTTCGGTTTTAAATCCGATGTATCAAGCACAATATTTGCTCGTGCCTTCATATCTGTTAATAAATTGCGCTCTGCTTCGATTCCCTTTAACGGCAAACCAGTTGGTGCAAGTGGATGCGAACGTCTCGTTTCTTTATAACGAGTTACAAGCGTACTATCTTTCGCATCTAAAAATAAAATATGAGGAATAATCCATGTACGTTCTGATAAATCATCAAGTGCTCCCCATAAATGTTCGAAAAACTCGCGGCCACGTAAATCAATACCAAGTGCCACTTTATTCATTTTCCCTTTTGAATCCGCCATAAGCTCAATAAACTTTGGCAATAACATCGGTGGTAAATTATCTACACAAAAATATCCTAAATCTTCAAAACTTTGTAAAGCTACTGTTTTTCCAGCTCCAGACATCCCTGTAATAATTACCATTTTTATATCATTATTCTCTGTCATCGTATCCTCTCCTTGACGGTTTAACTCGGATCTAATCGATATGAAAGCAACTCAAAATCTGGGGTATATACAAATGTACCGTAGATTATGCCATTTCCTTTAATTAAATAATCAATAATGTGATAATCTCCTGGCGCCATTGCTAAATCATCAATTTTATCAAATGTATGCCAACCAATGATGCCTTCTTCGCTCTCTAGTTTGTTTTCTCCTGCAAAATCTGTCGCTAAAAAGGAGAACATCATCCATTCAGAAACAACTTTATCACCTTCTTGGATGACAAAGGTGAAGACCCCCTTTAACGCTGGGTTTTTCAAATAAATACCTGTTTCTTCGCGATATTCGCGAACAACGGAATCTCTTACAGTCTCACCACGCTCCATTTTCCCGCCTGGTGCAACCCACCAATTTCGGCGAGGTTTTTGGAGTAAGAGTACTTCATTATCTCTAATTAACACACAGTTTGTCACTCTTTGCATGTTTCTTCACCTCAGCTACTTGCAGTAAAATTTCTCACTGCATACTTCTTTCATTATACTATCAAAAACAGTTTGCTACAACGAAGGAGCCAGTCCTCTTTCGCTAAGCATATGCTACTCAACAATTTTAAAAAAGCTTTCCATAACAAGCAATGTAAATGCTTAGACTTTTAATGAATAGCATGAAAAATCCCCTTAACGATTTTTATCGCCAAGGGGATTAAAGCCCTTATTTCTTACCGAAATAAGTAACAATCGCAAATCCTAAAATAAAGGTAATAATTGAACTTATAATTGAAAATCCGCCGGTCGGAATACCAGGGAACACAATTACAATCGAACCGATAACTAGTCCAATAATTGCCGCAAATGTCATACTTTTATAACGATCTAATAAAAAACTAATGCCTTTACTACTTACAACAAATCCAACCATAACACCAGCACCGATAACCACAATTAAAGGTAAGTTAAGTGTAGTTAAAGCGTTAATTGCTGTTGGATACACACCAATAATTAATAAAATAAACGATCCACTAATCCCAGGAAGTAGCATAGCCATACTAGCCATCCATCCTGCGAAAAATAAACCAATTGCATTTAAAATTGTTAACGTCGTAATTGGATCTGCTGCCTTATCTGGTTTAAAGAAAGCTGTAATCGCAACAAGAATTGCTGCAACTATTAATAAAACAATGTGCTTACCTTTAAAGGACGACTTTGCATCAGCTTCTCTCATTAACATCGGTAATATACTAATAATTAAACCGAGGAAGAAAAATTGAGTCGGTTCATAATGATTTGCAAGTAAATATTTAATAACATGACTTAACGTTAAAAACGCTGCTGCCACACCAGCTGCAAGTGGAATTAAAAACCCTAAATGTTTTTTCCATTCACGACTAAAGAATCCACTAATTGCCGCAAGCAATTGTTCATAAATCCCTAACACAACAGCGATTGTACCGCCGCTCACACCAGGAATTAAATCACTAACGCCCATACAAAATCCACGATATATATTACGCCATTCCATACTGAATAAATTCCTCATTTCTTATAGTGATTTTTTCCGTAAAGTCCAGTATATCAATAAGAAAGCTTATAATCCCAATATTTTTTGACAAAACTTTGACATTTTCACACAAAAAAAGAAGAAAGCTCCTGTCGGTAGCTTTCTTCTCACAAGGTATATTATCCCTTATTTTTCTGATACAGTTTTTAATTCCTCTAATAATTCTTCTACGTAATGTTGTGCACTTTGTGCTGCAATACTACCGTCACCTGTTGCAGTTACAATTTGACGAAGCATTTTTTCACGAACATCACCAGCTGCGAAAATACCAGGGATTTTCGTTTCCATACGTTCGTTCGTTTCAAGGTAACCATTTTCATTTGTAATACCTAGTTCAACAAATGGTTTTGATAAAGGTAACATACCGATGTATACGAATACGCCGTCAGTTTTGACTTCTTTCTCTTCTCCACTGTTTACGTCTACAAGTGTTACACTTCCTACTTTACCGCTTGCTTCGTTAATTTCTTTTATAGTGTGGTTCCAAATGAAATCTACTTTTTCATTTTGGAAAGCACGGTCTTGTAAAATTTTCTGTGCACGAAGCGTGTCACGACGGTGAACGATCGTTACTTTTGATGCGAAGCGTGTTAAGAACACACCCTCTTCAACAGCAGAATCTCCGCCGCCAATTACGATAAGTTCTTTTCCTTTAAAGAATGCCCCGTCACATACTGCACAATATGATACACCACGGCCGCCAAGTTCTGTTTCACCCGGTACACCAATTTTTTTATACTCTGCACCGCTTGCAACGATAATTGCACGTGCTTTATATTCTTTTTTACCAGCAATAATTGTTTTGTATTCTTTACCGTCGATGACTTCTTTCACATCACCGTATGCATATTCAGCACCAAATTTCTTCGCATGCTCGAACATTTTATTTGATAAGTCTGGCCCTAAAATAGACTCATAACCTGGGTAGTTTTCTACATCTTCCGTGTTTGCCATTTGGCCACCTGGAATACCACGCTCAAGCATTAATGTGCTTAAATTTGCACGAGATGTATATACTGCAGCTGTCATACCAGCTGGTCCTGCACCAATAATAACGACATCATAAATTTTTTCTTCTGACACACTATTCACTCCTATCCATTCCTACACAATTAAGTTACCCTCATTATACTGTTAGCATCATTTTTTTCCCAATGATTTGCTTATCTTATGTGTGCGTACGCTTAACTGCTTGCACATACTTTCGGACAGTCGCTACAGATACATTATATACATCTCCAAGCTCCGACTGTGTCATTTTATTTCCTTGTTCGCCGCGTACAATGTATTCAATCGCAGCTGACCAGCCGTACACATTTGTAAATATGTCTCCAGATGTATATAAACGTATGAACGTACAAAACCAAAAGTGTAAACACTCTTCAATTAATTCATCATCTTTTTTCGTATAATTGTATAAGGCATCCGCGATTCTCGCGCACTGCTCAAATTGTTGTAAATCAGCTGGAATACTCTTATGACTATTAAGTAAAAAGAAGTACTTTGCAAGTTGCGATACGATGGGAACACCGTTCTTCACTTGCGTTATATCAAAGAAGAATCCAACCTTCTCTGGCGTTGACAATTCATTCATTAAATATAAAGCTAGCATTTGTTCTTCTAGCGTCGCACTTTGCTGAAATGATTTTCGTAATTCTTCAAATAACACGTTTTGTCCTTCATCTGCTAAATTCAGCGCATTCCACGGTTCTTTTCCCTTTTTATCAGGATGCAATTCCACGACATGTTGCCACATTTTTTCAGCTAGTTGCTGATCTTTCACCATATATGCAGAATATGCAAACCAATAATAAAAACTAACGTCTCCTTCGTATCCTTGACGCTTTAATAGTTTGAACCATTTATATGCATGCTCGAAATAACCAATTGTTGCAAGTGTAGTTCCCAGTTTCAAGCGATGTTCAAATGAAATCGGATATACCGAAACTAACTGTCCCGCTAACGCTTCTACTTGTTTATGCTCTCCAATTGAATATAGAAAAATAAGCGTATTACAAAGCGCATGTATATTACCAGGGTTTTTCTCTAAAATCATTTCTGTTAACTTCAGTGCTTTGTCTACATTACCCGATTGAAAATGTGCAATGGCTAAATTATTATGACCTGACCAAAATTCCGGATAATCTTTCGTAACAATTTCTAATGTAGCAATTGCTTCTTCCAATTGTCCATTACGAATATAACGATTCGCTTCTTCCTGCATAACAATTAAATCATCTTCATCTTCAATCTCTTCCGCACCCATTGCTTCTTCTTCCATAATCTCAAGAAGTTCTAATGTATCTTCTACGAATTCCTTCTCTTTTGCAACTTCTAAATAACGATCCGCATATTTCTTCGCCTGTTGAAATAACCCCATATATGCATAATTATTTGCAATAAAATAATAGCACTGTTCAAGTTCTGGATTAGATCTAACTAACTTTAAGAAGATTTGGTTCGACTCTTGATATTCACCAGCCTCAGATAATACTGTTGCTAATTGACATAAAATAAACGGCTCCTTCTCACTTTGTGCCGCTCTTCGAAAATATTTAATTGCATCTTGCAATTTTTGCCCTTTGTAAGCTCTCATCCCTTTTTTATAAAAGAAGTCCGCTAATTGATTAAAAGAGATAACTTGTCCGTTCTCCTTATATATCCTTTGATTTTTCCCCATATATCCTCCAGTTTTTTGTTTTCTTCGCTCACACATTCTTCTATCTATAAGTATAAACGATTCCGTAAAAAACAAAACAGTATATTATACTCAATTATTTCCTTTTTATTCATAAAAAAAGAGGAGAAATGTTACATTTTCACCATGAACCTTCTCTTGCGGTCATTTGCTCTCTCGTATAAATAATACGCATTGGATTTCCACCTACGAAAGCACCGCTCGGTACATCTCTATGAACAAGTGTGCCAGCTGAGACAGTCGCACCGTCTCCAATTTTCACACCTGGTAATATTGTTACATTCGCTCCAATCATCACTTCATTTCCAATGACGATTTCCCCAAGTCGATATTCACGAATTAAATATTCATGCGCTAAAAGCGTTGTATTATAGCCAATAATCGAATTCTCTCCCACAGTTATCTTTTCCGGGAACATAATATCCGGCATTACCATAAGCGCAAATGATGTTTTCTTTCCTACTTTCATCCGTAAAAAAGTACGGTACAACCAATTCTTCACAGATAAAAATGGCGTGTAACGCGCAATTTGGATAATAATAAAGTTTTTCATTACCTTCCAAAAAGACACTGTTTTATACACATTCCATAATGAATTTTCTCCTGAAACAGGATAGCGCGTTGTCCGTCGCACTTAGCTCGCTCCTCTACTAACTTACTTGGACCTTTATGAACGGTTCATATTAGACAAAATCGGTAGCAAATCACTCATTTTATCTAGCATAAAGTCCGGCTTGTAAGCTTCTAAATACGCTCTACCTTTCAGCGTCCATGAAACCGCAGCTGTTTTCGTCCCCGCATTTTGACCACCGACAATATCATGATGATTATCTCCAACCATCAATGCCTCTTCTGGTTTTGCATCTAATAATTCAAGCGCTTTTTGAAGTGGCTCTGGATGTGGTTTCACATGCTCTACATCATCAATTGTCACGACAACATCAAAAAATTCATCAAGCTTTGACAACTGTAATCCCATCTCAACGGTTTGTCTCGCTTTCGTTGTAACAATACCAACTTTATAACCTTGCTTCTTCAACTCTCGAACCGTTTCATATACAGTTTCATATTCTTCTACTAATTCATCATGATGATCATGGTTAAATTCGCGATAACTTGTAATCATCTCTTCAACCTTACTTTCATCAATCTTACTGAAAGTATCATGCAAAGATGGACCGATAAATGGCAACACATCTTCACGCTTATATTGATTTGGATAATACGTATTTAAAGTATGTAAAAAAGAAGAAATAATAAGTTCGTTTGTATTAATTAAAGTTCCATCTAAATCAAATAACACTGTATTTATTCTCATTGCCTTAGTCCTTTCGCCTTCCTGAATATGAAAGAAGCAGCATCTTATAATAAGATGCTACTTTTCTCTAATTTTCCGAATATCTTTTATCAGCTTGCCCCATTTTTCGTCTCACAATAATGAAAATAATAGAAATAACAACAAGTCCAATTGACATTACTTGTGCAATACGAAGTGGTCCTAGCATTAAACTATCTGTACGTAAGCCTTCTACGAAGAAGCGTCCTACTGAATACCAAATTAAATATGTGAAGAATAATTCCCCGCGGCGTAAATTCACTTTTCTTAATGCAAGTAGTAAAATTACACCTGCAAAATTCCATAATGATTCATATAAAAACGTCGGATGATAGTACACACCCTCAATATACATTTGATTAATAATGAAATCTGGTAAATGAAGACCTTCTAAAAACTGTCTCGTTACTTCATCACCATGCGCCTCTTGGTTCATAAAGTTTCCCCATCGGCCAATTGCTTGTCCTAGTAAAATACTTGGTGCAGCAATATCCGCCAACTTCCAGAATGAAACCCCGCGTCGCTTTGCAAAAAGAATCCCTGTAATAACCGCCCCGATTAAACCACCATGAATCGCCAAGCCACCTTGACGAATATTAATAATTTGACTCGGGTTTTGCGCGTAATATTCCCATTCAAAAATAACATAGTACATTCTCGCAAATAGAATAGCGATCGGTACTGCAATTAATACAAGGTCAACAAATGTATCTTTTGGAATACCTAGCCTTTCTCCCTCGCGAGTTGCTAGCCAAAGACCTAATAGCACACCTGTACCGATAATAATCCCGTACCAATAAACAGGAAACGGCCCAAGTTGGACAGCTACGCGGTCAAGCTGCGGTACAGAACCTAACAGCATATGTATGACCTCCCTCTCCAATGTTTACTCCTGATTCCCTAACTCAATCGCACTCATTAATCGTTCTGAGAACTGCTGTGCTGCATTGACTCCCATACGCTTTAAACGGAAGTTCATCGCTGCTACTTCAATAATAACAGCCAAGTTTCGACCAGGACGAACTGGAAGTGTAATCTTCGTAAGTTCTGTATCAATAATTTTCATCTTCTCTTCATCAAGACCTAAGCGATCATAGTTTTTCTTTTGATCCCAAATTTCAAGATTAATAACAAGTGTAATACGCTTATAATTTCGCACTGCCCCTGCACCGAATAACGTCATAACGTTAATGATACCTAGACCACGAATTTCTAATAAATGCTCAATTAAATCTGGTGAGCTTCCTACTAATGTGTCTTCATCTTCTTGGCGAATTTCTACACTATCATCCGCAACAAGGCGGTGACCACGCTTCACAAGTTCAAGAGCTGTCTCACTTTTACCAACACCACTTTGACCTGTAATTAAAACACCAACACCGTAAATATCTACTAATACACCATGAACAGCAGTTGTTGGTGCTAGCTTACCTTCTAAATAATTAGTTAAACGACTTGATAATCTCGTTGTCGTTTGAGAAGAACGTAATAAAGGCATGCCCGATTCACGTGATGCTTGTAATAACTCATCTGGTACATCTTGATTACGAGTTATAATAATACATGGCGTCTCCTCGGTACAAAGCGCTTTCATTCTCTCTTGTTTTTGCTCTGTTGTTAACGTATCAAAGAACGTAAGCTCCGTTTTTCCAAGAAGCTGCACGCGATCAGCTGGATAATATGTAAAGAATCCTGCCATTTCAATTCCAGGTCGTGATAAATCACTTGTATCAATCGGACGATGAATTCCTTCCTCACCACTTATTAACTCCAATTGAAATTGTTCAATTAAATCTTTTGTCCTTACTTTTGGCATATGTATAAACCTCCACTCCGCTGCGGGTTCAGTCTCGTTTGATGTAAAATTCCATTCTACCGGATATTGTACCATTTTTTTCTGGAAACAAGAAATACGGTTTCTAATAAATAGAAAAAAACATTTCATACGAATAATGAAATGTTTTTCTTTTTGTCATTTTCTCTTTTTTTCATATATAGGTTCCACAATTGCCTTCTCAATAATCATATTAAAAATTGAAATACAAATTGCCGCAACAATCGCTACACCAAATCCTGATATATTAAAAGCATCTCCTAATAATGAATCTGCTATTTTTAACGTAATCGCATTAATAACAATTAAGAAGAAGCCGAAAGTTACAACAGTAATTGGTAGCGTAATTAAAATTAAAAACGGCTTTACGAACACATTTAAAACCGCCAATATAATACTCGCAATAATTGCAGTTTGTATATTTGCTACGTAAAATGCATCTGGTGCAATCCCTTTTAAAAGCCCCGATACAGCGATTAACACAACGCTATTTACAAGAAGTGATACAATCCATCTCATTTCGTCACACATCCTTTTAAACATATATATTTCATCATACGCTAATAGATAATAAACGCAAGTATGATACAAACACTTATATCAACTTATTCTATCTTTCATGCTTGTATACCTACTAACATACTTACCAGTTTTTCCTCGTAAAATAAAAACCGAGCGTCATTTCCACTCGGTTTTCATCAATAAACTTATTGCGATAACTCTACTTCTTTTATTTTCTCTTTCATTCTTGCTTTATCACGATTTAAAATCTCTTTTAAATACTTACCAGTGTACGAGCGCTCTTCTTTTACTACTTGCTCTGGCGTTCCCGAAGCGACGATTTGTCCACCTTTGTCCCCGCCTTCTGGTCCAAGATCAACAATATAATCAGCTGTTTTAATCACATCTAAATTATGTTCAATTACAAGTACCGTCTCACCACTCTCAACAAGACGTTGCAGCACTTCTAGAAGACGTGCAATATCATGCGCATGCAACCCAGTCGTTGGCTCATCTAAAATATATAACGTACGACCTGTAGAACGACGGTGTAATTCAGAAGCTAATTTCACACGCTGTGCTTCCCCACCAGATAATGTTGTTGCTGGTTGACCTAATTTCATATAACCAAGCCCAACATCTACAAGCGTTTGAAGTTTACGCTTAATTTTAGGAATATTGGCGAAGAATTCTACTCCATCTTCAATTGTCATCCCTAACACTTCAGAAATATTCTTATCTTTATATTTCACTTCTAACGTTTCACGATTATATCGTTTACCGTGACAAACTTCACACGGAACATACACATCTGGTAAGAAATGCATTTCGATTTTAATAATTCCATCACCACGGCACGCTTCACAACGGCCACCTTTTACGTTAAAGCTGAAACGTCCTTTTTGATATCCGCGCACTTTAGCTTCGTTCGTTTGTGCAAACACATCACGAATATCATCGAATACACCTGTGTACGTCGCTGGATTAGAACGTGGTGTACGACCAATTGGCGATTGATCAATATCAATTACTTTATCTAAATGTTCAAGACCTTTAATCTCTTTATGAATACCTGGCTTCGCTTTCGCTTTATATAACTTTTGCGCTAACGATTTATATAGTACCTCATTAATCATCGTACTTTTACCTGATCCAGATACACCTGTTACCGCTACAAACGTACCGAGTGGGAATGACATTTTTGCATTCTTTAAGTTATTCTCTTTTGCGCCGACAATCTCCACTTTACGTCCGTCACCTTTACGTCTTTCAAGTGGAACTGGAATAAACTCTTTACCGCTTAAATATTTTCCTGTTAACGAATTATCATCTTGCATCACTTCAGCTGGTGTCCCTGCCGATACAACTTGCCCACCGTGAATACCTGCACCTGGTCCGATATCAAGTAAATAATCAGCAGCCATCATTGTATCTTCATCATGCTCAACAACGATTAATGTATTACCTAAATCGCGCATTTCTTGCAATGTACGAATAAGACGATCGTTATCGCGCTGGTGTAAACCAATTGAAGGCTCATCAAGAATATAAAGTACGCCAGTTAGACGAGAACCAATTTGCGTCGCTAAGCGAATACGCTGCGCCTCACCACCTGATAACGTACCAGCCGCACGACTTAGCGTTAAATAATCTAAACCAACGTTCACTAAGAATCCAACGCGCTCCTGAATTTCTCTTAAAATTAAATGAGCTATTTTTTGTTGCTTCTCCGTTAGCTCTACATTCGAGAAAAATTCTTGTACTTCTTGAACTGAATACTTCGTTACGTCAGCAATCGTTTTATCACCAACAAAAACAGCTAAGCTTTCAGGCTTTAAGCGGCCGCCTTTACACTTCGGACAAGCTTGTTCTGCCATATACTTTTCCATTTGCTCACGAATGTAATCAGAACTCGTTTCACGATAACGACGTTCAATGTTTGGAATAACACCTTCAAATAAAATCTCATTTTCCTTTACTTGACCGAATTCATTTACATAGCGGAAATAAACCTTCTCTTCCCCGCTTCCGTACAACACTTTATCAAATAAATCTTTCGGTATATCTTTCACAGGCATATCCATATCAACGCCGTAGTGATTACATACAGATTGTAAAAGTTGTGGATAGTATTGTGAACTTGTCGGTTCCCAAGGTGCAATCGCATGTTCATTTAATGATAAATCCCAATTCGGGATAACAAGCTCTAAATCTACCTCTAGCTTTGAACCAAGTCCATCACAAGAAGGACAAGCTCCGAACGGACTGTTGAATGAGAACATACGCGGCTCTAATTCTCCGATTGAAAAACCACAATGTGGACAAGCATGATGTTCACTAAATAGAAGTTCCTCTTCTCCCATTACATCGATTAACACTCGGCCTCCGCCAAGCTTTAATGCACTTTCAAGTGAATCAGCAAGACGGCTTGCAATTCCTTCCTTTACAACAATACGGTCAATTACAACTTCAATAGAATGCTTCTTATTTTTATCTAGTGCAATATCTTCAGACACATCAAGCATTTCACCATCAACACGTACACGAACATAACCTTGCTTCTTAATATCTTCAAGTACTTTTACATGTGCACCTTTACGTCCTGACACGATGGGAGCTAACACTTGTAATTTCGTACGTTCAGGATATTCAAGAACACGGTCTACCATCTGCTCTACTGTTTGTGATGTAATTTCAATCCCATGATTTGGACAAATTGGTGTACCAATTCGCGCAAATAATAAACGTAAATAATCATAAATCTCCGTTACCGTTCCGACAGTTGAACGTGGATTCCGACTCGTCGTTTTTTGATCGATTGAAATCGCTGGTGACAATCCTTCAATCGTATCTACATCCGGCTTATCCATTTGTCCTAAAAACTGGCGCGCATACGCAGATAACGATTCTACGTATCTGCGCTGCCCTTCTGCATAAATCGTATCAAATGCTAATGATGATTTCCCCGAACCAGACAATCCCGTTACAACGACAAGCTGATTTCTCGGAATGGTTACATCAATATTTTTTAAGTTATGTGCTCTAGCACCTTTTACAACGATAAAATCCTTGCTCTTACTCACTCTTTTCACCCTTCCGCTTTTAATTCTAATAGTAAATCTCTTAGTTCAGCTGCACGCTCGAAGTCTAACGCTTTTGCTGCTTCTTTCATCTCTGCTTCCATCTTCGCAATTGTCTTTTCACGCTCTTTTTTCGTCATTTTCTTAGCAGGAGTTGCTTCGTATGTTTCTGTCTCTTCAGCAGTTGTCGTTGCACGGATTACATCACGTACGCCTTTTTGAATCGTTTTCGGCGTAATACCATGCTCTTTATTGTAGGCTTCTTGTATAGTACGACGACGCTGCGTTTCTTCAATTGCAATTCCCATTGATCTTGTTATACGATCTGCGTACATAATAACGCGGCCGTTTTCATTACGCGCGGCACGACCAATTGTTTGAATTAATGAGCGCTCTGAACGTAAGAACCCTTCCTTATCAGCATCTAAAATCGCTACAAGTGATACTTCTGGAATATCTAATCCTTCTCGTAATAAGTTAATACCGACAAGTACATCAAACTTACCAAGGCGAAGGTCACGAATAATTTCAATACGTTCTAACGTTTTAATTTCAGAATGAAGATAGTTCACTTTAATTCCTACATCTTTTAAGTAGTCCGTTAAATCCTCTGACATTTTCTTCGTTAAAGTCGTAATTAATACACGTTCATTTTTTGCAATACGATCTTGAATCTCTCCTAATAAATCGTCAATTTGCCCTTCAATAGGTCGTATATCAATTGGTGGATCTAAAAGCCCTGTTGGACGAATAATTTGTTCTATTACTTCTGGTGACTGCTCTAACTCGTACGGTCCTGGCGTCGCTGAAACGTAAATAACTTGATTTGTTTTCTCCTCAAACTCATCAAACATGAGCGGTCTATTATCTAAAGCTGACGGCAGACGGAATCCATGATCCACAAGCACTTGCTTACGTGCTTGGTCCCCGTTATACATCGCTCTTACTTGTGGCACTGATACGTGCGACTCATCCATAACAATTAAGAAATCTTCCGGGAAATAGTCCAATAACGTATACGGTGTTGCACCCGCTGGACGAAGTGTTAAATGACGGGAATAGTTTTCAATCCCTGAACAAAAGCCCATCTCGCGCATCATTTCTAAATCATAACGTGTACGCTGCTCTATACGCTGTGCTTCTAGCAACTTACCGTTATCATTTAACTCCTTTAAACGCTCTTCTAATTCTTTTTCAATATTTTCAATAGCGACCTTCATTTTCTCTTCACGTGTAACGAAGTGAGATGCTGGGAAGATTGCTACATGATCACGTTCTGCTAATACTTCACCTGTTAACGCATTTACTTCACGAATACGATCAATTTCATCGCCGAAAAATTCAATTCGAATACAATGCTCATCAAGTGATGCTGGGAAGATTTCAACTACATCTCCGCGCACACGGAATGTACCACGCTTGAAATCAATATCATTACGTCCATACTGTACATCAACAAGTTCACGAAGCAATTGATTACGGTCCTTCTCCATACCAACTCGAAGTGACACAACTAACTCGCGGTATTCTTCAGGAGAACCTAAACCATATATACACGATACACTCGCAACGATAATTACATCGTCCCGTTCAAATAATGCAGACGTTGCCGAGTGACGCAATTTATCAATTTCATCATTAATCTGCGCGTCCTTTTCAATAAACGTATCTGTTTGTGGTACATACGCTTCCGGCTGATAATAATCGTAATAACTAACAAAATACTCAACTGCATTATTCGGGAAAAAGTCTTTCAACTCACTATATAACTGTCCTGCTAACGTTTTATTGTGAGCCATAACAAGTGTTGGCTTTTGCACTTCTTTAATGACATTTGAAATCGTAAATGTCTTACCCGTTCCTGTCGCTCCAAGCAACACTTGCTTTTTCTTTCCACTATTAATTCCCTCTACAAGCTTCTCTATAGCTACCGGCTGATCACCTTGCGGGGAATACGCTGATATAATTTCAAATTGATGTTCCAAGTATAATCCGACCTCCTCATAAAAATCTGTATTATTATTTTACCACGAATGCCTATAAAAAACCTAAAAAAACGAACAGATATTCGGTAAAGTTTTCGACAATATACACATAGAAAAAGGAAGGAGTAAATACTTCCTTCCTCTACTAACTCTATTTTTTAGGTACATATACTAAGTCATATCCATTGCGCCCAGCTTCATTCATACAATCTATTAACCGATAAGTACTTTCTGATTCGCGCTGCTCTTTAACAATCCTTTTACAGCTATCTTTATGTAACCCTTTATCCTTCCCAGCAAATTTGTCTTTTCTATTATCTGACACATAAAATATATCGTTCCCACTATACTCTAACGTTTGAAAAATCGGGTCCCCTTCAAGGGTATACTGTACAATTCTTATTTTATCAACTTCCCTTTGCTCGACATTCAAAACGAACTTTTCAAATTTATCTAGATTGGAAATCCTGGTTCCCTTTACAATAACATCGTTCTTCTTATCAATTGTAGTGTTAGATGGTGCACATGCTACTAAACTAAAGAGAAATAGACATATAAAGCTGGTTCTTTTTTCTATTGTCATCCTCTCCTATAAAAATTATTTGTATACCCAAAAGCTACTTTCAACTATGAAAGTAGCTTTTCTTTTCCTTTCTCCTTCTTCGGAAAAACCACATATGAAAATGAAATCGCTGTATCAACTAAAAATATAATTGCCCACACTTGGCTCACGCGACTTGCAGCTTTATTTAAAACGATTCCCGATTCTAACCAATTACCCCATTGTTCAAATGGAATAAATCCATACGCGAAGAAAAAGAATATGTGCACACCAACGAATAAAACAAGATGTAATACCCAATTTTTTATTTCCTGCTTTGCATAGGCCATACCTGTTAATTCTACCTGTTCTTCAATAATAGGCGCCGTTTCATTACGCCATTTCGCAACTAGCTTTTGCGCAAATATATCAAGCTTCTTCAAATCCTTTTTCCCGTAGAAAACTGCATACAATAAAATAATTACAGTAATGATTTGAAAATTAGAGAACTTTCCTGTTTGATAATAGTCCACTGCCCCTAATGTTAAAATAAACACTTCATTTACGAGGAGTACAATCCCCATAATAAAGCTCGCCTTCTTCAAACGGAATCCGTAACGGAGTAAAAAGAAACCGATAGCCGATAACCAAAATACAATCTCTGCTCCAATTAAAAAATACCAACGATATTCTGCGAGTATGCTCATTTATCCTTCTCCCTTTCATCATAAATACGAAAAGCTTCATCCATATATAATAAAAACTCTTCTTCAATTGGATACATGCTCATTTTCTGTGAATCTTCCTTTGATTTTCTAACTTCCCATAACTTATCTAAAAACGCTTCGTCACCATTAGCCATTTCTAAACACTTCTGCATTAATCTCTTCATTGCCCTTTGTACTTCATCACTAGTGGCTTCTTTACCCTCTTTCATAAAAATACGTAATTGCTTTAATAAATCTACCCATTCTAAAACATTCGGATCTTCCTCACTCATATTCGGCAAATTATGCAGCAACTTTTGTTCTTCCTTTGAAAATACTTCATTTTGAAATATTTCACGTATACGAGGAGACTGTTTTGAAAGCTGAATAAGTTCAAACATAACTTTCCAATCAAGTTCTCCCTCTACATCTACCGAATAAACAACCGCTTGTAAAACACGCTCCATTCGATTGAACTTCTTTTGCTCTTCTTGTACAAATCGAAGTTGGTTTTCAAGTGATTTTTTCAAATCCAGCTCACCTTTTACTAACATATTCGCAACTTCTTTTAATGAAAATCCCATTTCTTTTAAAAATAAAATTTGTTGCAAACGAATAACGTCAGCTTCACTATATAACCGATGCCCACCCTCTGTTTTTCCGCTCGACTTTAATAAATCTATTTGATCATAATAACGTAGTGTACGTACTGTAACCCCTGTTTCTCTCGTCAATTCTTGTATTGAAATCACTGCCATCACCTCTTCCCACTCATTATAGAAGATGACGTTACGTAACTTTCAAGTGTTTTGTAAAAAAAATACAAAAAGCTATTTATACAAAGTGTATAAACAGCTTTTATGGAAATAACCCCTTTTGTATGGCGCGCCCACAAAATAAAATAAGTGCTCCAACAACAACACTCGTTGCCGTTTTATGATAATGGGCTAATAATAATAAATAATACGATAAACCTACAGTACCAATCATAATACAAATACTCGGCACTGGATTACGAGAAAAGTTTTGCATTCCCCAAAGAAGCGCAAATATAGCTGTAGCGACACATAACACCGGTAATCCCATCCCAGTTCCCCTTTTTCTATCTATTATTCCTTGTTGCTAACATGCTCGTTGATGCCATACTAATTAATAAACCAAAAACAATCCTTATATATTTAAACGTTTAATCTAATTGAAATCTCTCAAGCTTATCATTTATTTTCTTTCCCCTTACTCCAGCGTAAATATTTCCTCCACCTTCATCCCAAAATATTTGGCGATTTTTAAGGATAACTCTAGACTCGGGTTATAATGATGGTTTTCAATCGCCACTATCGTCTGCCGCGTCACCTGCATCGCCTTTGCCATTTCAACTTGTGTTATATGATTTTGCTTTCTTAACTCTTTTATTTTATTTTTCACACCCATAGGATCCACCTTCAAAAGTAAAGATATCTTTACTTAAATTATAAATATTTTCCAGTTACAAGTAAAGATATCTTTACAAATTTCAGAAAAACATTTCACTGCATATCTTCTCTAACAAAGTACAAGAGTAATTCAATTTATATCAGCGATTTTTTAAATATATCAGCACAACTTAAAATATATCGGCGATTTCCCAAATATATCGACATCAGTAGCACCATAAGCATAAGAAAGAAGCTGCCCCAAAATATCTTTTGGAACAGCTTCTTCGTCCTACTTATATAAATCCTAATCCCCATACAAGAACGTATCCAAGAACCGATAAGCAAATCGAGCCAATCAGCCCTGCCACGAATGCTTTACTTCCTAATTTACGGAAAGTTTTAAACTCTACATTTAAACCGAGCCCTGCCATCGCCATTGCGATTAGCATATAAGCAATGACAACAATGTATCCCGCAACAACTTCTGGAATAATCCCAAGCGAATGCACTGCACTCATTGCTAAAAACCCGAAGATGAACCACGGAATTGGAAGGTCGCGCCATGATCTTTTTTCCTCGCTACCTTCACTCTTACCAAACCATAATCCGATTAAAATCGCTACTGGTACAAGCATTGCAACGCGCGTTAGTTTCACGATAACTGCGATATCTACAGCCGTGCTTCCTCCTGGCGCCGCAGCCGCAATTACGTGAGCAATTTCATGCAGTGTCGCCCCTGAGAACACTCCATATCCGTATGGAGATAGGCCAAGCACTGGATATAATAACGTATAAATAAGCGTAAATATTGTACCTAAAATTGCGATGATCGCCGCTCCAACCGCTGTTTCGTCATCTTTTGCTTTCACTTGCGGTGCAATTGCCACGACCGCGGCCGCGCCGCAAATTGCCGTACCGCATGCTGTTAAAATCCCAAGTTTCTTTTCTACTTTAAATACTTTCGTTAGTCCGTATACAACAAAAATAGTAAATGTAATAACAACCGCCGCGATGACCAATACTTTCGGCCCCGCCTTCGCAATATCAACAAGATTTAATCGCATTCCAAGTAAGATGATCCCAAAGCGCAGTAACTTCTTACTCGCAAAGTTCGTTCCTGCAATCGCATCATGAGGAACTCCAATTGCAGCGCGCCAAACCATCCCAATTAGAATAGCAATTACTAATTGTCCCATAATATTTAAAAATGGAAGCTCTGCTAAATATTTCGCGGCAATTGCGATTAATAATGTAATCCCAATTCCTTGCGAAAATCCAAAGCCCTTCTTCTTTTGTATAACAAGTGTTTGTTCCACCTTGTACCACCCCAATAATCGTATTGGAACATGCATGTTCTTTCTACTTACATTATAAGAGAGTTTCTATAATAAGTTTAATACCAATACCAAATCTCTATCATCAGAAATACTTATGATAAGATGAAAGAAAAACGAAAGGAGCTTTGCAAATGAACGTAGACATTTTAAAAATTTTTGTTACTGTCGTTGAACAGAAACACTTCTCTCGTGCAGCGGAATTATTAAATCTTTCACAGCCTGGCGTAAGTATGCATATACGCAACTTAGAAAACGAATTTGGAACTACACTCATTCAGCGATCTCCGAAACATGTCCAAGTCACGGAAGCTGGAAATATATTATATATACATGCAAAGCAAATGCTCTCTCTTTACGAAGATGCTAAGCAAGAAATTAATGAACTACATAACGTTGTAACAGGAACACTTCGCATCGGTGCTAGTTTTACAATTGGCGAATACTTACTTCCAAAAATACTCGCTAACTATGCGAATGAAAATCCACGCGTCGAAGTGCATACCTTTATCTCAAATACAGAAGAAGTTTTGCAAAGTCTTCGCTCTAATCAAATTGATATCGGCTTAGTGGAAGGGCAAGTCGTATACGCTGATGTTAACGTTGAAACATTTATGCAAGATGAAATGAAGCTCGTCGTTCCGCCAAATCATCCACTACTCCGCACAAAGGAAATAAATGAAAGCACACTCCAAGACCAAGTATGGGTATTAAGAGAAAGTGGTTCTGGTACACGTGCTTATAGCGATCGATTTATTCATCAACACCATTTAAAAATGAAGCGATTCTTTACATTTAGCAGTATTCAAAGTGTGAAGGAAGCCGTCGCCGCCGGTCTTGGCATCGCTATACTTTCTGATTGGACTGTACGGAAAGAGCTACTAGCAAAAGAACTATTCCACGTCGAAGTTCCAAATGAACAACTAATCCGTCCGTTCTCTATCGTTCGCGGCAAATATTTCATTCCATCTAAAGCCATTCAAGTGTTCTTAAATTATGTAAATTCTTTTGCGAAAAAACAGAGTTGACCTTCACATTAGTGTGAAGGTTTACAATACATGTAAAAGGAGTGAAACACATTGCGAATTGGAGAATTATCAAAAGAAACTGGCGTTAGTGAAAGATCACTAAGACATTACGAAGAAAAGGGATTACTCCCTTCTAAGCGCCTCGCAAATGGCTACCGTGATTTTGATGAAAGTGCCGTCGAAAAAGTGGAGCTTATTCAAATGTACTTACAAATTGGCTTAAATTTAGAAGAGACAGCAAGGATGCTGCGCTGCCTTGAAATTGAACCGCACCTGTACGACAATCCGTGCAGCAGTATCCTTACGCTTTACGAAGATAAACTCAATGAAGTAACAAAGCAAATCACATTACTTTCCAACATCCAAACGAATTTGGAAAAACACGTTTCACTCCTAAAACAAGCAAAAGAAAAGGGATGATTACATGTTTGTTATACATGGCAGTTCAAGACAAAGCGGGAATACAGAAGCTCTAACACATATGATGATTGATGGAATTAAAACAGAACAAATTTACTTGCGAGACCATACAGTCCATCCTATTACAGATCAACGTCACGATGCAGAAGGATTCCAGCCTGTAAACGATGACTACGAGCAGTTAACGAAACGCATGCTAGCGCACGACACAATTATCTTCGCTACACCGCTATACTGGTACGGAATGAGCGGTCATATGAAAAACTTCGTCGATCGCTGGTCACAAAGCTTGCGCGATACATCTCTTCATTTCAAAGAGAAAATGAAAGATAAAAAGATGTATGTTGTCATCGTTGGCGGAGACAATCCAAAACTGAAGGCATTGCCGCTTATTGCTCAGTTTCAATACATCTTCGATTTTGTTGGTTCATCATTTGAAGGATATATCATTGGGGATGCGAATGGATTAGATGAAATCAAAAACGATGCTGAGGCGCTGGAAAAAGCACAAATTTATAATAGCGAATTCAAAAATCACAAACAGAAATAAGTTTGACAAACCCTTTTGTATGCGCATACAATAAAAGTAATATTATGAAAGGAAGGTACTTTGACCAATGAAGTTCTAATTCTCTTATTTATTCATCCATCACAAATAGTGAACAAAAATGATGAAAACTAGCAGGGGATTAGTCTGTCCATTTGTCGATACTTTCTTTCGAAACGATCATGTAAAAAATCGTTTATTTATGTACGATTTTTTACATACAAGGGCGACGTTTATCCTCTCTAGTGAAACTAGGGAGGTTTTTTTATGACTATTTTATTCGCAAGTAATATTGAAAAGAGCTTTGGTGATCGCACACTATTTACATTACCATCACTGGAAATTCAAGCACAGGATCGCATAGGAATTGTCGGAGTCAACGGAGCTGGTAAATCTACGTTATTACAAATATTAAGTAAAGAAATAGAAGCTGACAGAGGCATAGTAACTCATCATAGTTCTATCGCCATCATTCCTCAGCTTAGCGAAGAACTACCGGAAACCGCTTCTTCTCTTGCAAAAGGAAAATGGAGTATTTCAAACGTTACCGACGCAATGAGCGGCGGTGAACGAATGCGGCTAAAGATTGCTCATGCTCTCGAACAAAATGCAGGCATTTTATTCGCTGATGAACCAACAAGCCACTTAGATATGGTCGGTACAGAGCAATTAGAAAAGGCACTTTCATCTTATAAAGGGGCACTTGTTTTAATATCGCATGATCGTGAATTTCTAGATAATATATGTACCAAAATTATTGAAATTGAAGACGGTATTATTCAAGAGTACAAAGGGAATTATTCAAACTATCGAAAACAAAAAGAACGTGAACGAATACAAAAACAAGCAGAATATGAGCAATATGTACAAGAAAAAAATCGCTTAGAACAGTCTATTCTACAAAGAAAGCAACGTGCTTCTAACATGACAAAAATCCCAACACGGTTCAGTTCATCTGAATCTAGACTTTATAGGTTAAGTGGGGCTCATGGCCAAGAACAGGTTAGTAAAGCAGCAACAGCATTAGAGACACGTCTCGAAAAACTAGAAAAGAAGGAAAAGCCAAAGGATCTTTCTCAAGCTCAATTTGACGTGCAATACCATACACCCATTCATAGTAAGGTGGCAGTACAATTCAATAAAGCAACAAAGAAAATAGGCGACCGCATACTATTTAAAAATATGAATGGAACTATTGCCCCTGGTGCAAAGCTTGCCGTTTTAGGGGCAAATGGAAGCGGCAAAACCACTTTGTTCAACATGCTTCTCACAAACGAGCGTGGCATGCAGCTATCGAAAAGTTGTAAAATTGGATACTTCGAACAAACATTATCTATTTTAAAAACAGATAAAACCATTTTAGAAAATGTTCTAGAAGAAACAAACTATACAGAAGCATTCGTTCGCACAATACTTGCACGACTTCTATTCCGCCGTGAGGATGTTCATAAACCTGTGCACGTTCTAAGCGGGGGTGAACGAATGAAGGTTGCACTCGCAAAAGTATTTTTAGGAAACTATAATATGCTTCTGCTAGATGAACCGACAAACTATTTAGACTTAGCAACGCAAGAAGAATTAGAAACCATGTTACAAGAATATCCTGGCACAATACTTTTCATTAGCCATGACCGTGCCTTTATTCGCTCTGTTGCAGACCATATTCTACAAGTAGATGAGAGTGAACCAAGAGTATTCCACGGTAATTACGAGCAATACACAAAAAGAACAACCGGGAATTCTGTAAACGTTACTGAACAAGAATTATTACGGTTACAAACAAAATTAACTGAAGTCATCAGCCGGATTTCTATACCCAATCATCACGATGACATCACATCTCTCAACCAAGAATACGAAACATTATTAGTTCAAATACGGAAATGTAAAGAAGCGCTCTAATGTCTTCCCTATATATCGACGGGGCCTTCCACATTTCCCAAGAAATATTGAAACTTCGACATATAAAGTAAAAAGCCGTGCATCAGCACGGCTTTTTACTTTATCCCGCATTAACGGGCAGTAAGACTCCCACCTCAAAATTCGGTTAAGACAAAGAAGATAGATGGGAGACCAACTGCCCGTAAATGCCCGATTGGTTCAACTAATAATCAGTGGGGAACAAAAACTCCAAAACTCCCACTGATTAAAGTTTCACTTTATATACGGACAGCAGTCCCGCTCACAGCAACCATTAGCATTCCTTCACGAACTACTTCGTAATCCACGTCGATACCAACAATTGCATTTGCATTTTTTTGTCTTGCAAAAGTTTTCATCTCTTCCATTGCGATGTCCCGTGCTTCTTTTAATTTACTTTCATAAGCACCCGCACGACCGCCGACAACGTCACGGACGGAGGCGAAAAGGTCACGAACGATATTCGCGCCCATAATCGCTTCTCCATTGACGATATCGATGTACTCAATAATTTCTTTTCCTTGAATTGTAGACGTTGTAGTTACAATCATACTTTATAGCCTGGTTTAAAATTCTTATAAAAATCTATAAATTGTTGGCGAACCAAGTCAAATGCCAACTACCGAAAAGGAATCTCACCTTTTTCCTGTCCGTAAGGGTTGTGACCTTTTCATCCACCTATTGTGAAAGAATGACGGCAGGTTCCTGTTAGGAACGATCTGTCCTTGCATACTACCATTCATCCAAGTCAGTAGTATGCAAGAGGTTATAAGAAATAAACCAGTACCCCCCTTCTCATTTAAATTTTAAATACGAATTGTTGATTGTTCATATAAACAGTTTTGTGAAGAATGCTCCACAATTTCCAAGTATGATATTCTTTCCACGTTTGAATTGTTTGTAACCATTTTTTATATACTTTTTGCGTATTCTTTTTACTTTCTTCCATGGAAGCAACAAGAATACGCAGTTTTGTTGTAATTTGGTTTTTTAATAATAATATAATTTCTTGTGGTAATTTTTCTTGCAATTCTAACCCACGTCTTGCGATCGTGAATGCGGCTGCTTCATGAACACTAATACCGAAATTTTTACTGTATTTTAATTTTCCGATCACACTTGTATAAGCGGGGTTTACTGTTTTAACAGAAAATCCGTTACGAAGAGCCATACGAATTAAACTGTTCAACATCTTTTTATACGTAAATTGATGGAAATTACGATTACTGTATTTATCAGTATCATGAGATTGTTGAAACTTTAAATCTTCTAAAACAATTCCACCTACATTGTTTTCCAATAACCATGTTTTAATTTGTTGTACGATTTGTCCAATTATCGTTGCACGTTTGTTTGTTGAAAATGTATTCAGATTGTGTAGATAAAAAATTTTTGAACCTTTAAAATTACCTTGTTTTGTACATAAACTAACTGCAATGCGGTCCGG
Source organism: Bacillus sp. 22475 (assembly GCF_052044835.1). Taxonomy (NCBI): domain Bacteria; kingdom Bacillati; phylum Bacillota; class Bacilli; order Caryophanales; family Bacillaceae; genus Bacillus; species Bacillus sp. 22475. The sequence continues at coordinate 90,039 of NZ_JBQENW010000013.1, forward strand.
ATTTACATCAATTCCTGCAATTACATCTGATTGTGGTGTTTCCTTGAAATCTAGTACACGACCTATTTCTGTTTCATCAAACGTAATATTTACATAAAATTCATTTTGTTTACGAATGATTTCTACACTATATTTTTGATGCTCTATAATCGGTTTTCCTTTTGGATTTACACCGATTTGCTTTCCCATAACGACATTTGTAATTTGATGATAAAAACGATATGGAATCATAATCGGAACTTTGATTCGGGGGCTCTTTGTTTTTCCATTTGTTCGTCCTAATGGATTTGCAATTTCTAACCATCCTTGCCCACAGTCATCAACTGTAATGCGCATGTTCAAATTCCCTTTTTTGCTTTTATCTCCGCGAGAATATAATTGTCGTGTCCGCAAATCTTTCCATTCTTGATTGGATATCTTGTTTTTCATTCTTTCATAGAAATTTTTCCGCCCACCAAAAATAATAGGAGGTAATGTTTTATTTTTAATATGTTTTGCATACGTTTCAATTCTTTGTTCTAATTTTTGTTTTCGTTTTCTTAAACCAATTAAACAAGTTTCTAATGAAACTTGTTTAGGTCTTTTTTTGCCGCGTTCATAATCATCTATTTTTTGTAACATCTTTTCTAACTTTTTTTGATTGTTTTCTAGGTAAACAGGAAGAAGTTCTTTTTGAGAGAAAAGGGTCGTTTGCGCTTGTAAAATCGCATCTTCACAAAAACGTTTATTTAATAAATATTTAGGTTGTAGTTTTTTTATCAATTCTTTCTCGTTTTCGCCCTCAATCAAACGATTAAAACTATATCGTTTTGCACTTTCGAACGTACGGATCAAAGTAATTAAAGCTTCCGTTTGTTCTTTTGTAATAGAATTGATTTTACAAGTACGTGTTGTTTTCATCCTTTTCCCCCTTTTCATCACCTGAAAATGTTATAGGTTGAATTCTGTAAAATATAAAACCTGTAATTGTAAATTTTTATAGTTTTTTATAGATTCTTATTTACTGTTATTACCTCCCATATGAGATTTTTACCTACTTATGGTGCACTAATTCAGTACAAATTATATTTACGAACTAAACTGAGCTTCGTATAACCTACTATATCCTTCGCCACGCTCAATTAATTCATCATGTGAACCTTGTTCTGCAATACCGTCTTTATTTACAACGACGATTCGATCTGCATTTTTAATCGTTGCAAGTCTGTGAGCGATAACTAACGTTGTACGACCAGCTGCTAATTCAGCAAGTGATTTTTGAATTGCAAGTTCCGTCTCAGTATCTAGTGCGGAAGTAGCTTCATCTAGTATTAAAATTGGCGGGTTTTTCAAGAACATACGAGCAATTGCTAGACGCTGCTTCTGTCCACCAGAAAGTTTTACACCACGCTCACCGATAACAGTATCTAAACCGTCTGGTTGTGAGTAAATTAAGTCTTCTAACTGTGCACGTTTTACTGCCTGCCAAATTTCAGCCTCTGACGCCTTTAAGTTGCCGTAAGCAATATTTTCACGAATTGTTCCTGAGAATAAGAACACATCTTGCTGCACAATTCCAATTTGCTTACGAAGTGAAGATAATGTCATATCTTTCGTATCAATACCATCAATTTGAATTGATCCAGATGATTGCTCATAAAAACGTGGTAATAGGCTACATAACGTCGTTTTCCCTGCTCCTGATGGTCCAACGAACGCAACCGTTTCACCTGCATGTATGTTCAAGCTAATGTCATTTAAAATCGGTTCTTTATTTTCATATCCAAATGTAATGTTGTTATATTGAATATCACCATGTACCTGCTTAACTTCCATTGCATCTTTAGAGTCTACGATGTCAGGCTCTGTTTCAAGAAGCTCTACATACCTTTTAAAACCAGCGATTCCTTTCGGATAGCTTTCGATTACCGCGTTAATTTTTTCAATTGGACGGAAGAAAATATTCGTTAATAGAACGAATCCGATAAATCCACCGTATGTTAATTCTCCTTGCAGAACAAACCATGTACCGCATATTAATACGAAGAGCGTTACGAGACGCATGAGCATATAACTAATCGATGAATTTAAAGCCATAATTTTATACGCCATTAATTTCGTTGTACGGAAACGAGCGTTGTTCACAGCGAATTGCTCTTTCTCAAACTTTTCATTTCCGAATGCTTGTACAACGCGAATACCACCAACGTTGTTCTCAATACATGCATTGAAATCAGCAACATCTGAGAATAAACGTCTAAACGTACCTGTCATTTTTTTGTTGAAGTAAAGTGCCAACCATAGTAGGAATGGAATAACGAAGAACGTTAATAGCGCTAACTTCCAGTTGATCATCATCATAAATGAGAACGCCCCAACTAAAGTCATAACAGCGATAAATAAATCTTCTGGCCCATGGTGAGCAATTTCTCCAATTTCCATTAAATCGTTTGTAAGACGTGAAATTAAATGACCTGTTTTATTATTATCAAAAAATCTGAATGATAGCTTTTGAATATGATCAAATAATTTCTGCCTCATATCTGTTTCAATGTTAACCCCAAGCATATGTCCCCAATATGTAACAACATATTGCAGGCCTGCATTTAACATATAAACTGCGAGTAAACCGAAACAAGCCCATAAAATAAGCGTCCAGTTTTGCCCTGGCAATAACTTATCAATAAATTGATTTACGATAAGCGGGAAGCCAAGTTCTAGTAATCCTGCGATAACTGCACAAGAAAAGTCGAGTATAAATAAACCTTTATACGGTCTATAGTAAGAAAAAAATTTACGTAGCATATCTTACCTCCATTTTCCAAAATTAAAAAGACTCCCTAAATGATAACCATTATCAAATGATTATTCAAGTTATCCGTCTATGAAACTGAAAATAAGCTTTGCGATAGTTGTCGTTTTTTGCTGGAAAGTCGATATATTCGAATAATCGCTGATATATTTCGAGTTGCGCTGATATATTTGCAAAATCGCCGATATATTTTAAGTTGCGCTAATATATTCGGAAAATCGCCGATATAAATTTCATTTACTAACTACCCTTCCCCGCCCCAAAAACAAAAAAGGTATCACCACAAGGTGATACCTTTCCTTCTATTACATCGCTTCCGAATCCCACTCATGCTCCTGTTCAACGAATACAATACCTAATTCGTGATGTCCACCAGCATATAATGCAGTTTGTGCAAGACGAAGCTCACCATTTGTATCTAATACTTCTAATTTACAAAATGCTCCTGTCGTCTTCGTTTGAAGCGCATCATAAAATTCCTCGGCGCTTTTTGGAATGACTCCATTTACTTTCGTAATAATTTCTCCAGGCAGTAATTTCAGCTCTGCTCCAATTGTATTTGGAATTGTATCTAGTACAACGAGCCCATCATTGCGTGCAGCAAAATACGCTGGTCTTGTTTCATCGGCAATTTTTTCTTGCATCGAAATTGTGAAACGCCCAAGCATAGCGACTCCCATCGCGATAATTGCAAGTACGTGCCACCAGTAACTTGCAATTCCTAAAACGAGCACAAGTCCTGCTAATCCATAAACACGTCTTCCTGTAAATAATAAAGCTTCCGTCGGCTCATAACTTTTAATCTTTCTCATAAATCCAATTAAAAATGGAACGAGGAATAGAGAATATGTATTTGAACCTATTGAAACGACAGGCCACCATGAAATAAACTGCGTTACCGCATCACCCGGTACAAGAATAAAAATAGGAACGATCCATAAACGCTTTGATTCGTGTAAACCAATCTTTAGCCCACGCTTCCCCTTCCTAATCTTCGGTGTAGAGTATCCTACTGCGTTTTTAGAAATCAATAAGCCTTCTACAATAAGCATAACGCCTAGCAAAATAGCAAGGGATACGATGGTATTCTCTTCACCTTCTCGAAGCTGTAAGAAGGAAACTGGTAGCTTAGAAGATAATAGAACACATACAATCGCAATGCTAAATGTATAAGCTGCCGATAAATATCGATACATAGCCGTTAATCCAAATAGTAATGTCCAAATTAAAATAGCCCATAAGCTTGCTTTAGAAACAACAAGTCCAAGCCCAATCGTAATAATAGATACTACTAATCCATATCCAATCCCTGCAAATAGAGAGGTTCGCAGTTCAAACCAAATATCATAAACTTTAAAAGAAAAATCTTTTCGTTCTCTTAACATACGTAAGTATCCAACGAAGATACTACTTATTACAAATATATAGACAGCAGGGTGTAAGAAAAAACGTCCAACTGCCCGCATTATTTCAAAAATCCACGCCTCCACGAACTCATTCACCACCATTTATATCATTCTTTCTTTTTATATTATCACAACTAAACAAACGTTTGTTTAACACAAAAAAATACAGGCAGCAAACTGCCTGTATTTCTTCTTATTTTGCCATTAACTTTAATGCTGACTGTAATTGTAAATCATTTTCTCCAGAACGGATTTTTTCGATAATTTTAGTTTGAATCGCTTCAGCTGTCTTTTTATCAAGCTGTCCTGTCGCTTCCATCTCATTCGCATTTTGGAATGCTTTCAGCGCCGATTCTGTCTCTTTACTAAAGTATCCATCTTCACGACCTGGTACATACCCTAAGCTCTTAAGCATTTCTTGAGCATGTTTTACTTGTACATCATTTGAATTGTATGAAAGTGTTTTTTCAATTTGAATTGGTGTCGCATGATAATAATTTGGTTGCTTCACTTCTACTGTTGGTGCGATTCCTTTTTTATGAATCCAGTTCCCATCCGGTGTTAACCATTTAAACATCGTTAATTTAATGTTGCTGCCGTCTTTAAATGGAACAGCTTGCTGGACAGTACCTTTACCAAATGTTTTTTCACCAATTAAATCGTATCCTTCTCCTTCTTTCAGCGCACCCGCTAAAATCTCTGAAGCAGAAGCACTTCCATTATCAATTAATACTGAAATTGGATATGGTTTTCTCTCTTTCAGTTCCGTAGAGAATTTCTTCTTCTCACCATTTCGCTGCTCTACTTGTAGCATTGGCTTTTTATTCGTCATAATTTCCCCTAGTATATCTTCTACACTATTTAAATAGCCACCAGGATTACCACGCACGTCAATAACTAAGCCTTTTATATTTTTCTTCTCTAACTCTTTTAACTGATCCTTAAATTCCTTCGCTGTATTCTCAGCAAAAGAAGTGATTTGCATATAACCGATATCTTTTCCACTCTCTTGCTTCACAGAACTAAACACTGTAAAGATTGGAATCTTTTCACGCTTAATTTTAAATACAATCGGATCAGTTACTCCCGCACGTTTAATTTCAATTGCGACAGTCGTTCCCTTTTTACCACGAATTTTTAATACCGCTTCTTCACGTGATAAGTCTTTCACACTGTTTCCATCTACAGATAAAATTTGGTCATTCGGTTTAATTCCTATCTTTTCTGCTGGTGAACCTTTAATTGGCGATACGATAATAAGCTTATCGTCCGTCTTGTTCACCTCAGCCCCAATCCCCTCTAATTCAGGATCAAGCGATTCACTAAACTGTTTGGCTGTTTCTTTATCCATATACGTGGAATAAGGGTCCTTCAGCGTAGACAACATACCTTGTATTGCACCTTCAACTAACTTTTCATCTTTCACGTCTTCCACATAACGTGAATCAATTAGTGCATACGCCTCATTAATTTTTGCCAAATTCCCTTGCGCAGTGCTAGCATTCCCACTCGAAATTGTTTGCGTTACTTCTGCTGGGGTAACCCCAAATACAGACATGCCTGCAAACATTCCGCCAGCACCAATTAAAAATGCAACAACCATTCCAATAATTGCAACTCTACGTTTCAATGCGGAATTCCCCTTTCCAAAACACACAGGTGGTGTAGCAAAAGGCATCACACAGTGTGTGATGCCTTTACCTATTTCTACTATATGATAAGCTTGTACGAATTATGTTTGCAACTTTTTATACTTTTAAGAAGCGACGAATTGACATTACACTTCCCCACATACCGATTAAAGCACCGATTAACACTAGTAAACCAGCTAATTGGAATACGAAAGGACTGTATGGTAGAAGTTCGAAAATTGTTCCGCCAAGTTTTTCGTTAAACACACCTTGTAGTGAATTATACGTAACTAGAATTAGGCCAATTGGAATAATTGATCCTAGTACTCCTAAGAATAATCCCTCTAGCAAGAATGGCCAACGAATGAACCAGTTTGTTGCACCAACAAGTTTCATAATTTCAATTTCTGTACTACGAGCATAAATTGTAATTTTAATTGTATTAGAGATTAAGAACATCGCTGTGAATAAAAGACCAGCAATTAACGCAATCCCAATGTTACGACCAGTTTTTACAGTATCAAATAATCGTTCAACTTGCCCTTTTCCGTACTGAACATTACTGACAAACTGCATTTTTTCAACCTTCTTCGCGATTGTCGCTGTATCTGTTGGTTCTTTTGCTTTTACAACGAATACGTTTTTAAGTGGGTTATCTTGTTCAAATAACTCAAACGTTTTTCCGCTATCACCTAAACTTTTAATTAAACGTTTTAACTCTTCTTCTTTAGAAGAATATTTAATAGAATCTACTTTTGCAATCTTACTCATATCTTCTTCTAATTTCTTTTGATCAGCTTCTTTTGCAGCTGGATCAATGTGTACACGAATCTCTACATCTTGCTCTACTTTCGTCGCAAAATGGTTCATATTCATAATCGCTGTTAAAAAGACACCTACAAGTAATAATGTAACTGTTACTGCACTAACAGAAGCAAACGTCATCCATCCGTTACGTGATAGATTCTTTACACCTTCTCGCAAATGTCGACTAAGGGTCTTAGCCTTCATATCCGTATCCTCCCTCAATCTCGTCTCGAACAATTTTTCCGCCTTCAATCGCGATTACACGATGACGGATTGTATTTACGATATCTGCATTATGCGTCGCCATAACAATTGTTGTACCACGCTCATTAATGCGAGTAAAAATCTTCATAATATCAAGAGCTGTTTCAATATCTAAGTTACCTGTTGGCTCATCGGCAATTACAACCTTTGGTCGATTTACAATCGCTCTCGCAATCGCAACACGTTGTTGCTCCCCGCCCGAAAGTTCACTTGGGATTGCATCTGCACGATCTTCAAGACCTACAAGACCTAAAACTTCTGTTACGCGCTCACGAATTGCATCTGGTTCTTCTTCAATTACTTCTAAAGCAAACGCAACATTCTCATATACCGTTAATTTAGGTAGCAATTTAAAATCTTGGAAAATTACGCCTAATTGACGACGGAAATATGGAACATCTCTTTCTGCCAATGTTTCAATAACAAGTCCATTTACATTAATTGATCCTGTAGATGGCTTCTCTTCACGATACATCATTTTAATAAATGTAGATTTTCCGGCTCCACTCGGTCCAACTACGTATACAAACTCACCTTGTTTAATGTTAACTGTGAGACCAGCAATGGCTTTCATACCATTCGGGTACTCCTTATAAACATTCGTCATTTTTATCATTATTTATCACCCAATACTTAATGATTTTTTTCGAAATACTTTTCTGTACATCTGAAAATAAAAGACACCCTTTATTTTCGCCTGGTCTTTCTTGTTGAAGGCAGTTTACTTACGCTTTTTCATAAGCAATACTACTCTATGTAATATATTTCAGCAAAATTCTACAAAACCCATTGTAACATCAAACGGTTTCCAATTTGGATACATTTTTGTTACAGTTATGTTACATCCCAGAAAAAGGAAAACGAGTTGACTATATTATCAACTCGTCCATTTCACCTTTTTTATTTATGTTCAGCTAACCATTCAGATACTTTTTTCGCATCTTCACCTTGAATAAGTCCTGGCGACATTGAACCGCGGCCTTTTTTAATAATCTCTTCGATATCTGCAGCGTCGTACTTACCGCCTACTTTTCTTAAATCAGGTCCAGTTGCCCCTGATAAATCTGTCGCGTGACATCCAGCACAACTTCTTTGAAAAATTTGTTCTGCACTGTCTGTGCTTGCAGACTGTTTCGAAGACTTACTCTCTTCTTTATTTCCACATGCTCCTAAAGCAAAAACAACCGATGTCCCTAGCGCAATAGCCAACAATTTCTTTTTCACTTCTATCGCTCCCCATTGTTGATATTCTTTTTATTCCTAACACACTCATTTTCATTATAAGCATTATCTTTATATAGAAAAACCAAGGTGTATTTCATATTCCTCAAAAATACAGTGAGAACCTTGATAAAATAAAGCTTTCATAAGTTGTTTCAATTCTGTGAACAACTTAAAACACTTCTATAAAGAATCCTTTTTAAAAGAAAAATTAGAAAAGTTCTATATAAATCTTCACCCTATTACCGCTCTATTTTACTATTCTCTACTTTTTACAAAACAATATACAGCATTGTAATCTACATATAATCCCATCAAAAAGAGAAGTTGTCGTTTCCAACTTCTCTTCCTCTTTACTTCATCTATAAAAATAAAATCAAATTCTTTCTATCCTCTATATCCTCAGCATGCGCCAACAATTTTGTTGGCTTTTTTTCGCTTACCCCGCATTAACGGGCAGTAAGATCCCCAACTCAAAATTCAGCGAAAGCAAAGAAGTTAGGTGCGGAATCAACTGCCCGTAAAAGCCCGATTGGTTCAACTAATAATCAGTGGGGATGCCCCCCACTGATTAAAGTTTCACTTTATTAGATGCGAGAACGTAAGTAAGCATCAATAAATGGATCAATCTCTCCATCCATAACTGCTTGTACGTTACCAACCTCCGTATTTGTACGGTGGTCTTTTACAAGAGAATACGGGTGGAATACGTAAGAACGGATTTGGCTACCCCATCCGATTTCTTTTTGTTCCCCACGGATTTCATCTAATTGTGCCTGTTGCTCTTCTAGTTTCTTTTGATATAATTTCGCTTTTAACATCTTCATCGCATGCTCACGGTTTTTAATTTGTGAACGCTCTGACTGACACGTTACAACTGTATTTGTCGGTGTATGTGTAATACGAACTGCTGAATCTGTCGTATTTACGTGCTGTCCACCCGCTCCACTTGCGCGGTACGTATCAATTTTTAAATCTTCTGTACGTACTTCGATTTCAACTTCATCATTGAACTCTGGTACAACTTCACAAGATACAAACGATGTATGACGACGACCTGAAGAATCGAATGGTGAAATACGTACAAGACGATGTACACCTTTCTCTGCTTTTAAGTAACCGTAAGCGTTATGACCTTTAATTAATAAAGTTACACTCTTAATACCAGCTTCATCACCTGGTAAATAGTCAACCGTTTCTACTTTAAATCCACGTTTTTCAGCCCAACGTGTATACATACGTAATAACATAGAACCCCAGTCTTGTGACTCAGTTCCACCTGCACCTGGATGTAATTCTAAAATCGCATTATTTTTATCATAAGGATCACTTAATAGTAACTGAAGCTCATACTCATTCATTTCTTGAATTAAGCCTTTTACTTCTGATTCTAATTCCTCATGTAAATCTTCATCATACTCTTCTTTTAAAAGCTCATGCGTTACTTCTAAATTTTCGAACGTCTCATCTAACTGACGGAAACTTCCAACCATATCTTTTAACGCATTCGCTTCATTAATTACAACTTGTGCGCCTTGTTGGTCATCCCAAAATCCTGTGCCCATCATTTTTTCTTCTAATTCTGCAATTTGGTTCTCCTTAGTAGGGAGGTCAAAGAGACCCCCTAAAAGCCGCTAATCGCTTAGCCATTTTCTCTAATTCCTGTCTAATTTCTACTAATTCCATTTCCTTCACCTCTATGTAATTGCTGTTACTTTCGTATGAAAACAAGGGAAACTCTCTCCACTTATTACGGAGAGAGTTTAATTCTTCTTAATTATACATTTTTGATATAAAAGTTTGCAAAACAGCCAAAGCTACCGCCCTATATTACTGAACAATACCACAGCAGTTTTTATATTTTTTACCGCTACCACATTTACATAAATCGTTGCGGCCCACTTGGTCACCTTTTACAACTGGCTTTTTCTTCGCTTCTTCGCCATCGCTAGATGGATGAACAGCTTCACCTTGAACAACTTCTTGACGTTCTAAGTTTTGTTCAATTTCAGCTTTCATAATGTAACGAGAAATTTCCTCTTCAATAGAAGCAATCATTGACTCGAACATCGCGAATCCTTCCATTTGGTACTCACGAAGTGGATCAATTTGACCGTAAGCACGTAAATGAATACCTTCACGAAGGTGATCCATCGCATCAATATGCTCTGTCCATTTCGTATCTACAACGCGGAATACAACAACCTTCTCAAACTCACGCATTTGCTCTTCTGGCATAAGCTTTTCTTTGTCATTATAACGCTCTATTAATTTCGCGATAATCGGTTCGCTCATTTCCTCAGGAGCAAGGCGACGTAATTCTTCTTCTTTTATGTCCCCTTCTTGAAGAAGGTTTGTATTTAAGTAGTCAACAAGACCTTTAATGTTCCAATCCTCTTCAATTTCCTCTTGTGTATGAAGCGCAACAGCACGTTCTACTGTAGATTTCATCATACCTTCAATAATGCCACGTAAGTTTTCCGATTCCATTACTTCTTGACGTTGCTTATAAATAACTTCACGTTGCTGACGAAGTACATCATCGTATTGTAATAACTGCTTACGTGCATCATAGTTATTTCCTTCAACACGTTTTTGTGCAGACTCTACCGCACGAGAAACCATTTTACTTTCAATTGGCTGAGAATCATCCATACCAAGACGATCCATCATTGCTTTCATATTATCTGAACCAAATCGGCGCATTAATTCATCTTCCATTGATAAGTAGAACTGCGTCACACCAGGGTCCCCTTGACGACCAGCACGACCACGTAACTGATTATCAATACGACGGCTTTCATGACGTTCTGTACCGATAACTGCTAGACCGAAGATTTTCACATCGTCTCCAAGCTTGATATCTGTACCACGACCAGCCATATTCGTTGCGATCGTTACAGCACCTTTCATACCAGCTTCTGCAATGATATCTGCTTCACGCGCATGGTTTTTCGCATTTAAAATGTTATGACGTACACCTTTACGCGTTAACATTTTTGAAATAAGCTCTGAAGTTTCAATTGCAACTGTACCTACAAGAACAGGTTGCCCTTGTTTATGACGATTTACAATATCCTCAACAACAGCATTGAACTTACCTTCCATTGATTTAAAGATTAAATCAGCACGATCATCACGAATAATCGGTTTGTTTGTTGGAATTACAATAACGTTCATATTGTAAATGTTACGGAATTCCTCTTCCTCTGTTTTCGCTGTACCAGTCATACCAGATAATTTTTCATACATACGGAAGTAGTTCTGGAATGTAATTGTTGCAAGCGTCATACTTTCATTTTGAATTTCTACACCTTCTTTTGCTTCAATTGCTTGGTGTAATCCTTCGCTATAACGACGACCTTTCATAAGACGACCAGTGAATTGGTCTACAATTACGATTTCGCCTTCTTGTACAACATAATCTGTATCACGGTGCATAACAACGTGTGCACGAAGCCCCTGATTAATATGGTGAAGAAGTGCTACATGTTTTAAATCGAATAAGTTTTCAATATGGAAAGCTTTCTCTGCTTTCGTAATACCATCTTCTGTTAACATTACATTTTTCGTTTTCACATCAAATGAATACTCTTTTTCATTTTCTAACGTACGAACGAATGCATTTGCAAACATGTATAGCTCTGTTGATTTTTGAGCTTGTCCTGAAATAATAAGCGGCGTACGTGCTTCATCGACTAAAATAGAATCGACTTCATCGATAATAGCAAAGTGAAGTGGACGTTGAACGCACTGCTCTTTATATAAAACCATGTTGTCACGTAAGTAATCGAATCCAAGCTCATTATTTGTGCTATACGTAATATCAGCAGCATAAGCCTCTTGTTTCTCCTCGCGTGACATACTATTTAAGTTAATTCCTACCGTTAAGCCAAGGAACTCATGAAGTTGTCCCATTTCGTTCGCATCACGTTGTGCTAAGTATTCATTGACTGTAACAACGTGAACACCTTTTCCTGTTAAAGCATTTAAATATACAGGTAATGTAGATGTTAACGTTTTACCTTCACCCGTTTTCATCTCAGAAATATTCCCTTCATGTAAGGCAATACCACCCATTAACTGTACGCCATATGGACGCATTCCAAGAACACGAGTTGCCGCTTCGCGAACAACTGCAAAAGCTTCAGGTAGTAGATCATCTACTGTTTCACCTTTTGTTAGACGTTCTTTAAATTCAAGCGTCTTTCCTTTTAATTGTTCATCAGTTAGTGGCTTAATAGATGACTCTAATGCATCAATTTGCTCAACTGTCTTTTGCATACGTTTAATTTGGCGTTGGTTTACATCAAACACCTTTTTTAAAATACCGATCATAGGAAATACGCTCCTCTTTTTATTAAAATAAAACTTCCGATTGTTTTTCTTTTTCTCTATTACAATCAGTCGTTATAAAAATCAAATGTATGTTATGCCAATTTTTCTCCTAATTAAAAAAACTAAAATGTATATACCTAATGATAATTGTAACACTTGTCTTATAACTATGACAACAATCGGCCGAATGTCAGGCCTTATATTCAAAAAAAGTTTTCATTTCATTTGTTTCAACAAACTAATATGTCTTTTCTCTATCCCTCTATTGCAAATTTCGTATTAAATATCCCCCTTTAAAAGAGGATAATCGAAGGAAATCTATTAGTTTTAAATGAACAATTACAAAAAGTCGGAAACTTTGCAGGTGCAGCATCCATAGATACTTACACCTACAAAAAAACTCCGACTTTAAAAGATATTGTTATGTTGCAAGATCTACAAACACCATTAAAATATAGCTGTATCAATCATAAATTTTATTAATTTATCGGTATTTCTAATTCATGATATTTCCCTTTCTTATCCTTTATACAAGAAATGAATTTCACTTTAGTTGATTCATTTGAAAAGTTTTTATAATTTTTATAAGGGTCATCTCCTATAAAATAATTTGTCCCTATATACCCTCGTACTGTTTTACCAGCAGGTATTACAGGATCAAACTGATATTTTTTAGGTAATTCCATTGAATAAGGGATTAAATTATAAAACTCACCTATTTTAGAATAAAACATTGTATCGGAAATAGACTTATTACTAAGCAAGTTAATATCTCGATTTGTTGTATTTGTAATATCTAAAGGTAAAACATACGTCACTACTTCACGGTCTTCATAGGGATCATAAACTTTTGTAGGATCAAGAGGATTGAGTGCATGAAACGTAACTCCTTGCCCATCTTCAAAAGTTCTATTAGATAAAAACTCATCTTTTACCACTTTATAAGATTCATTATTAAGATTTAATGTTTTAAATCTTAATAAACTAGCAAATATACATAGCAACAGACACAATCCAATACTTATTAAGATATGTTTTCTCGTCACTCTTAATCTACCAACTTTCCATTATTAACATGTACAATACGATCTACCATTTCATTATCTAGAACATGCACATCATGACTGGCTACAACAATAGTCGTTCCCTTGGCTTTTTCTACTTCCAAAATATCTAAAACATCTTTTATCCCATCACTATCTAAAGCATTAGTTGGCTCGTCTAATAACAATAATTTTGGTTGTTCCATTAAAGCTTGCGCTATCCCTAAACGTTGTTTCATACCTAAAGAATATCTTTTATACTTTCTCTTATCTGTTTTATCAAGTCCAACCCTTTGAATAATATTATAAATCTCCTCATCGGAGATTTTATTGTTAATCGATGATAAAAATTTCAAGTTCTGAAAACCAGTATACCCTGGAATAAAACTTGGATATTCAATCAATATTCCCATAGAATCAGGAAATTGCTTTTGTTTTCCAATTATTTCATTGTCTACATAAACAACTCCAGAATTCAAACGCATTAACCCTGATATAGCTCGTAAAATCATCGTTTTACCAGAGCCATTATGCCCCTTCAAAACTAAAAATTCGCCTTTTTTTACTGACAAACTAATATTATCTAACACAATATTTCCTTTTAATCTTTTCGTCATACATTCACATTTAATATAATTGTCCATAAATTATTCACCTATCACATCTAGTTTTTTAAAACAAAAACTACCTAATAAAATCATTACAACAACAATTACTACTCCTATTAAAAGTAAATCATTATATTGAATAGATTGATTATTACCTAAAGTCAATTGAATTGAACTGTGATCAACAAAATACCAACGATTTGGCATAACAAAAGAGCCTAAAAAATAAATACTATGAAAGAAAATAGACAAAAATAGGTACAACAACATTAGTACAAAAACAATAGTTATCGGTATATAAAAAGTTAAAAACTCAAAAATCAAAGCTAATAAAAAGCTTATAATTATTTGAATTAGCATAGTACCTAATATCTTATAAGGAAATTGACTATATAAATTTAAAAAATTATACTCGCCTAAAGAAAGCAAATAGTAAGCGCTAAACCAACTAAAATACATACCAATCCAAATAATAATTATATAAAAAAACAAAGATAATATTTTCGTTAACCACAGAAAATGCCTCTTCTTAACACGAGGAAGTAAATAAACACCATTCTGTTGAATATCTGAAAAAGCAAAATTCCCTACAAGCAACAAAGGAGTGATTTGAAAGAATACCCAATAAAAAGGGATAGAAAATCGCCCCTCCTTATAAAAATAAGATAAATCCACAAAGTCTACTCCATGAAAAAAACGATAAAAGGTAACATCTACCAATACAGATTCTTTACCATTACTAAGAGGCTGATTGTATAAAAAAGTAATTGCAATCATAGCGTAAATTAAGAATAAAAAAGCCATTATCTTGATGGAGTCTCTAAACCTTACATGTAAATCTCTTTTTAACAAATAATATAAGATCATAATGTAAACTAGATCACCTCTGTCTCATCATTCATAGAAATATAACTTTTTTTAGATAAAATCCATACACTTATAAAAAAGATAAAAAAACATCCAAATAAGCGTATAAATAAGCCAGTAGCATCTTCAAAGACATTTATATAAAAAACATTTGCAAATAAAAATCCATGTAATATAAATCTATCTAGTAAAACAGCAGTGATCATACATATTATTACAAGTAAGCTAGGTAAAAATAATTGTAACAACGCACTTATCATACATATAAAAATATTCGCAAATAATTGAATACAAAATAATAATGGATAATTTACATCAACACTAGTTACAGCCATCCTATTTGACATCAAAAATAACTGTAAAATCATACTCCCAGCAAAAAAGTAAACAAAAACGAATAATTTTAAATAATATATAGAAACTAATTTCAATGCATTATTCACTCTGTGAACAACATAAATACTAAAAAAGTTCGACATAGAATATACAGAAAAAACGATTGTTAAAGGAATAAATATAGTTGATAAATTATAAAACGACATAACCTTATACAAAGTTTCCAATTCATTCATTTTCTCTTTTACAATTCCCTGTTCAAAATAATTGAACAAGCAAACAATGATACTGACATTAAGTAAAAAGAGAATACTTAACCAAACATATTTCATCCTTATAGTTTCTTTCATTACATTATAAAAGAACATGCTTTCTACTCCCCCGTAAATAAAGAACTACAGAACAAAACCAAATACATAACAGGACACTAAGAAAAATTTGTAATTCAAAAAAACCGAAATCTTTAATTAAATACTCTTTAGGATTGAGAATCCCTTTTCCAATACCAAGCCAAAAAATATGAAAAACAAATGGAACTAAATAAATAAAATAAACTCGTTTTATAAAAAATGAAACTGATAAAGCCAAACTTGAAAAAACCGCACCGTATAAACCATTTAAAAATACATACATTAGAAAATATACAGTAGGATACTCATAATAAACTATACGAAATTGAGCTATTGGCGAAACAGTAGAAGCCATATAATTTAATATTGGATGCGGAGCAACTGTTGGATAAGTCATTGCATATAAATAAAAACTAAATAGTAAAGGGACACTTATAATAAAAAAAGATACAATAAAATTCATAAAATAAAGTAGCTTAAAATAATGACGTGTTCCCATCTTAGAAATAACAGGATAAATAAACCCATAATTTTTATCAATTCTATAAATCCCTGCTACAGCCATCGCGGAAAGCATAGGAAATATAAGTAGATAAAACTCACTATAAAACGATAATCTATTAAAATATAAAATATTAGATAAATATGGGGATATCCTTATAATCCCATCATCGTTAAATCCTTTAGTTGTTACACACATAGCAATATATTGAGCAGTAACAATTACTAACATAATAAATAAAGATATCCAAAACATCCTACCTTTTAAAATTCTCCCTAAAAAGTAACTCATCTACAGCTCCCTCCATAAACCATTAATTAAATTTATATCTTTTTTAATATGAATAATTGATCCGCAACACCATAACATTTATTTTCTTTATTTAACCAAATGTAACGAAAAGAAACATTCGCTCTCTCTCCTTCAAATTTAGGAAACTCAACTTCATACTGATAAACATCATTTGTATCTTTTCTTTTTACGCTCTTAACTTCTTGTTTCCACTGAATTATTTTTCCATTACTTTGTTCAATCCGTCCTAAAAGATACGTTGGTTTTTTCTTATTCGTAACACCCGTTAAAAAAACATAATAATTCTCCGGTATAACTCCTGACTTTAAATTTTCATCTAAAAGCTTATCTTCTATTGCAATATCATTTCTGTCTATTTGACCTTGAAAGAAATCATTACCATTTTCATTCCCCAAAAATACTTGTTCAAAAATAGTATTTTTCTTAATTTCTTGTAACCGAATACTTTTTAAATTATCTTTTTTCGTTAAAGTATCTTCAATATGCACAATAGGTTCATCTACTTTCTTTTGACAAGAAACTAAGAAACAAATACTCAATATAAAAAAACAAACTAAAATATATCTTGAAATAAACCTCATTACAGCTCCTCCTATTTTAAAAATGAAATAGCAGGAAAAGCCGTATAATCCAGATTCGGAACTATACGACTTTTTCTAGCACTACAAAATAAATAATTTCAATTTATAATTTCTAAATCAATATTCAGTGTAAGGTCCACTAGGTCTTACACTATCAGGACTCCAAGCAGTAGGATAAGCATTATTTTCTCTAGAATAACCACCAAATCTTACAGGCACATTTTTCCCATGGTTTTCATATGCATAATTTTGGAAAAGATATGTTCTACCCGGTACCACTGTTCCTTCATGTTTACCTGAAACATTTACCCATTTTCTATCTTCTGCATTTTTATTTTTATCCGCTTCTGTCCAAACTTTGAAAGAACCTCCGCCCTTCTCACTGCTCTTCACACGCATATACATAGAGGTAGGCGTCTCTTTAAGACGTGCATTAGTATAATCATATGGACTCCAAAGTCTAAAGGTAAAGTTCACATGTTCATCCCTTGTATTAGCCATCGTATCTGCCTTAGCCGGTTCGGTTAAAGCAAAAGTACTAGCTAAAATACCTAAAGATAAAATAGATCCAAACATAAAACGACTTTTCTTCTTAATACTCAATACAAACACCTCCGATAATTTGTAGCATTATATGGATTTTATTTTTTCACTGAAGGAATAAACTAAATCTATATAACGCAATATTATAGTAACAACACCTCGATATACCTTCAATGGATTTTAGAATATTTAATATTATTTTTACACTTACGAACATTTCGTTAAATTTTAAAAAACAATAATATATCCCTAGCAAAGAATCACTTGTAAAGATAACTGCTTACCTACGCCTGTTCCAAATAATAAAGAGTAACTCACCTTTCCAAGTTTTTAATTTCCCCGTACTGTTTTGACGAAACACTGTCCAAAAATCACTTCTTAATGAAATTGGCTACTTATAATTTTTTTCACCTCGCGAAAAGAAAAAGCTAAAACATAAAAAAAGCGCAGCCATTTCGGCTACGCTTTTGAATTATTATTTAGTTTCGATTAAACCGTATTTCCCATCTTTACGGCCATATACAACATTAGTTTCATTTGTATCAGCATTTGTGAAAACGAAGAAATTATGTCCTAGCATATCCATTTGTAGGATCGCTTCTTCAACGTCCATCGGTTTTAAATCGAATCGTTTTGTACGTACAAGTTCTAATTCATCCTCTTCTACCGCATCCAGAACAGCTACTGCTTCTGGAAGGATAAAGTTCGTTTTCATAGAACCTTTCTCACGTAACTTACGATTTACCTTTGTTTTATGTTTACGAATTTGTCGCTCAAGTTTATCAACTACTAAATCGATAGCAGCGTACATATCGCTATTAGTTTCTTCTGCACGAAGTAATAAATCAGTAAATGGTATTGTTACCTCGACACGTTGCTTGTCAGAGTATACTTTTAAATTAACTTTAATCTCTGGGAATGTATCAAAATAACGCTCTAACTTACTTAGTTTTTTCTCTACATATTCCTTTAATGCTGGAGTTACTTCAATATTTTCACCACGAATGTTGAATTTCATAGATGAATTCCTCCTTTCAAGCCTATGTACTATAATTTCGACACTGGCTTAAAAACTCCTTCTAACTTTTTTAAAAAAATTAGTGGAATTGCGATTTTTTTATCGTTTTTTGTTGAAATGAAAAGATGCATCGTTTCTATCTTTATTTTATCCTATTAACATCGTGAATAACGAATATAACTGTGGACAATTCGTTACAGAAAAGAAACAACTTTTTGACAACTTACCCTATAACAAAAAACCCCTTGCGAAAAACAAGAGGTTCTACTACATATATATAACGTTGCCACAAACGCAGCTTTCTCTTCCCAAAACAATATCCCCTACAGTTTCACAACATTAGCTGCTTGTGGTCCACGTGCTCCATCTACAATGTCAAACTCTACTTGTTGCCCTTCTTCTAATGACTTATACCCATCTTGTTGAATAGCAGAAAAATGGACAAATACATCGTCACCATCTTCACGCTCAATAAACCCAAATCCCTTTTCTGCATTGAACCATTTCACTCTTCCTTGCATGTTCATTCCATTCCCTTCACTCTAAAAATCAGGGCATTCGCCCCATATTTTGACTATAACGAATGACAACATATGAAGTCAAAGAAGACTTATCGCCTTTTTATTATCCCTTTCGACACTGCCATATTAACTTCTACAAAGTGTCAAACTAGATACTTCCCTTGCCCCTCTTTCATATAACAAACTTCCGATTTGCCTAACTGTAATTCCAGTCGTATACACATCATCAACGAGTAAAATATGTTGCCCAGAAAACATCTCTTCTCCCTGAAAATAAAAAGGATTGCTTCCTGACACCCTTTCTTTACGTGTCTTCTTACTTTGCTTTTCTGTTTCCCTTCTTCTTAATGATGGATAAGAAATTTTGACAGGTAAACAAGTTGCTAATAACTCAGCTTGATTAAAACCACGTTCAACTTCCCTTTCCTTACTAAGCGGAACAGCGATAACGGTTGAAACATTAGCAAAATACTTTTGAAATAAACTTCGAAAAGGACGATAAAAAATGCGCACTAACTCTGCATCCCCCCGAAACTTAAACTGCGCTACTATTTCTTTCATCTCATCATCATACATATATAACGAACGGTTTTTAAAAGAACGATACTCCGCCTCTTTCATCCACCTTAGACAATCTATACAAATACCGTCTTCTTGAAATGAGGCAGGAACATATTCTAAAGGCCGCCCACACTCCATGCAAATTTCTCCTATAATATAGGAAAGTTTCTGCTCACATCTATCACATATATATTTTCTATGACACTTTACAAAAAAATTGTACCAACTAACCGTTTCTACAAAACACTCATCACAAAGTAAACAATGCATTAATCGATCAATCCTTGTTCTTTCGCATTTTTATTCATACCTTGAATATGTTTTTTCGCGTGCACCATCGCCTCTGTCTTACCATAGTGAAAATAAACGACCTCTCCATACGGTGCTTCAAAGCTCCGCCCTGCTCGGCCCGCAATTTGTACGAGTGCACTTTCTGAGAATATTTCTTCTTCCGCCCCTAAAACCGCTACTTGCAAATTTTTTACTGTTACGCCTCGCTCTAAAATTGTCGTTGTAACTAATAATGGGATTTCTCCTTTTCTGAAAGCCGCTACTTTTTCTTTTCTACCCGGATCTTCTGCATGTACACCTTCAATTCGCTTGTTTAATGACTTTAACAACAGGCTTATCTCTTCTATATATCGCACATGGGGGACAAATAAAAAAATAGGATATTTTTTATTTAAGTACGTTTGTAACCACTGTAGTAAAACTCGAGGAATTCTTTTATGAATGAGGCTTTTTTTCCAATTCCCGCACCAACAAAATAAAGGAACTGGCAAAGGATGACGGTGATATCGTCCAGAAACAATAACACCTTTTTGTTCACCTCTTCTAAATTTTTGCTTCCACGTTTCATCTGGAGTCGCAGTTAAATAAATACGCGCCGCTCTTTCTTTCATCGCTTGTTTTACCGCGTACTGTAACATTTGATCTGCACAATATGGAAAAGCATCTATCTCATCTACAACCATGACATGAAACGCCCTATAATAACGCAATAATTGATGCGTGGTTGCAACGACTAGTACTGCATCTTTTTCTTTATCCACACTCCCTCCATATAAAGCCGCTACCTTTATATATGGAAATACTTCTTGTAATCTCGGTGCTAATTCCAGAACAACATCCGTTCTCGGCGTTGCGATACAAACTCTTTCTCCTTTTTGAAGCGCTTCGTTAATACCGTAAAACAACATCTCTGTTTTCCCAGCCCCGCATACAGCCCAAATAAAAAATGATTCTTTTCGCTTAATAGCCTCTATAACTCCTTGCGCCGCCAAATTCTGACCAGTAGACAACGTTCCGCTCCACCGTAACAAGTTTAAATTCTTTTCTCTCTTTCTTTCAGCAATCCCGCGAACAAGTACAGCACATTCACTTACCCTCCCCATCGTTATACACTTCCGGCAATATGTGCACACTTTACTGCATCTTTTACATAAAAACGACGCAAATAGCCGCTGTTCTATATTTCCACAGCGCTGACATACATATTTAGAAGCCTTCTTTTTTACACCTTGTACACACACGACCTCTCCCTTCTTTTTCAAATCATTTAATTCCCTCTGTAAATCTGAAGAAAGTTCGTCTAATAGCAACTGTTTCCCCGCTAGCATCGACAATCACCTCCAGCACTACTATAAACCCTTCTTCAAATCCCGTAAAAACTCAAAAAAGTCGATAACCTACTTATAAAATAGTAAGCTATCGACTTTATACACGTTTTTTATTCTTTTATAAATCCTAGAATCGACCGTAACCTAAGAAATGTTTTTGGTTATATGAGCTGTTGATATCACCGTATGCAATTCCTTTATCACTAGCATGAATCATTTGGCCATTACCAACGTAAATACCGATGTGAGATGGACCTGCTTTATAAGTACCTTGGAAGAATACTAAGTCTCCTGGTTGTGGGCTACCTACTTTAGAAACTGAGTTCCAGTAACCTGCAACGTCTTGACGACCTACACCAAAAATGTAAGAAATGAATCCACTACAATCAAAACCACCGTTTGATGGAGATGCACTTCCCCAAACATATGGTAAACCTAAGTAGCTTTGCGCTTTACCAATTACGCCACCCACATTTGGAGCTGGCTTTTTCTCTTCTTGTTTAGGTGCTTCTTTCTTAGGCTCTTCTTTTTTTGGTTCCTCTTTTTTAGGTTCTTCTTTTTTAGGCTCTTCTTTTTGAGCTTGTCCACCATTGTTTGCTGGCGCAGCTTGCTCTGCAGGTGCTTGTGCTGGCTGAGCTTGCGCAGCTTTAGCAGCTTGCTCTGCTTGTTTTTGAGCAGCAGCTTCTTGTGCAGCTTTTGCTTGTGCTTCTTCTTCTGCAATGCGTTGTAATTGTAACGCTTGTTTCTCAAGCTCTTTCAATTGACCTTCCGTACTTGTCATTGAAGTTACAACTGTATCCATTTTACCGCTTAAATCGTTTACCGCTGTTGCTTTTTTCTCTTTTTCAGCGTCAAGTTCCTTCTTAGCAGTTTCAATTTGAGCTTGTGCTTCTTTTAATTCTTTTTGTTTCTCTTTTACCGTTGCAACATCTTTTTTCACACTAGCTTGATCTTCTTGCTGTGTTTTCATGATATCTTCATCAGACTCAAGAATTTTAGAAACAGAAGTTAAACGATCAACTAAATCTGCAACGTTTTTAGAGTTTACAAGAACTTCTGTTACAACGTTCGTATTTGGCTGTTCTTGAAGTGCAACTAAACGCTTTCTTAATAACTCTTCACGTTTTGCAATCTTCGTTTGTAATTCTGCAATATCTTTATTTTTCTTTTCAATTAATTGCTCAGTATCAGAAACTTTTTTCGTTGTTTCATCAAGCTTTGCAGCATTCTCTTGAACAGACTTATCTAAACCTTGAATTGTTTTGTTTAAGTCATTCATTTGTTTTTGTAATTCATCACGTTCTTGTTGTTGTTTATGTAAAGTGTCATTTTGTGTATTAATTTGTGATTTCACGTCAGAAATTTTATCTTCTGCAAATACATTTGGTGTTAGCCCTGAAAACATTAACCCTGCAACTAATGCGCAAGATGCCATTTTTAGCTTTTTCATTTTATTTTTTACACCGCTTTCTTTTTTCTTTTTCCGTATATAACCTATAAAATTTATACCATAATTCGGGATTTTTTTTGCTAATGTTACGTTTTTGTAAAACAAATGTAATATTATATGTAGCTCTAGTGCAAAATTCGTATATTTTTGTATGTGTGTGTAGAAATTTATATACTTTTCTTACTTCTATAAACAAAGAAAAAACGTAAGGAATCCCTTACGTTTTATTAAATATACGAATACAAATGAAATGCTACTTCATCCATTTCTCAGCCCAATTTTGGACCTCATCCATAACACTTTCTAACGCTTTTCCCTTGTCAGTTAAGCCATACTCGATTCGAACTGGTACTTCTGGATAGACATTACGAACTACAATGCCCTCGCTTTCCAATTCCTTCAAACGCTCTGACAACATACGATCGCTCATATTTGGGATAATATCTGCGATTTCTCTAAAACGTTTCGACTCTTCAAGCAAAGATTTAATAATTAAGCCAGTCCACTTCTTACTAAGCAGAGTAAAAGCTGACTCAAACTTTGGACATAAACAAGAATTATGCTCCATATGTTTCACCTCTCTTCTATTATAATATAGTTTCTTGTAAAAAGTAAGTTATAAAACTTTCCTCATTATTTTATTTTACGTACATTTTACCATTTCCAAATATTAACTTGTCAACTAAACGTAACATACCCGTAAAAAAACCCTCTTAAAAAGAGAGCTTTTTATATCTTTATTACTTCGTATACCATCCAAGACCTAATGCACCTTCACCTAAGTGCGTACCAATTACAGCTCCAAAATAACCTGTACGAATTGTGACGTGAGGATATTTTGCTTCTAATTCTTTCTTCCATTCATTCGCTTCCTCTTCACGTTGCGCATGAATGATAACTGCTTCCATAGGTACACCTTTACTTGCTTGCTCATCAAAAATTTCAATGATACGTTTTAATGCTTTTTTACGTGTACGAATCTTTTCAAACGGAATAATGATTTTATCTCTAAAATATAAAACTGGCTTCACTTGTAACAGACTGCCGATGAAAGCTTGCGCGCTATTTAATCGACCACCACGTTGTAAATGATGTAAATCATCAACTACAAAATAGGCGTCCATCGTTTTCTTCATTTCATCAAAACGAGCAATAATCTCTTTTGGACTCTTTCCTTCACTAGCTAACCTTGCACCTTCACGCACATAAAATCCTTGTACTTCACAACTAATTTCAGAGTCATACGTGTATACATCAATACCCTCTACCATCTGCCCAGCTGTCGTTGATGTTTGATATGTACCACTAATTCCACTTGATAGGTGAATACTAATAACTGCATCATAATCTTTAGCTAGTTCTTCATATAGCTCAACAAACTTTCCGATTGCTGGTTGAGAAGTTTTTGGAAGTTCCTCTTGTTCACGTACTTTCACATAAAAATCATCTGCTGAAATTTCAGCTTCTTCTTGATAAGATTCTGTTCCAAACACAACGTTTAATGGAATCATATATATATTGAGTTCATCACGGATTTGCTTCGGTATATATGCTGTACTATCAGTAACAATAGCTATTTTCATTTTCGTACCTGCCTTATAAAAAGTTTTATTTCCTAATTTTACACGAAAACTACAAATGGTGCATCCATACAGGGAAATGCCGGTTGAAATTATACTCACCATCTCGACAAATTACAACAAAAAGATAAAATACTCACCAAAAACTTCAGCCTATTTAGAAAAAATGTTTGAATATAAAAAGGCTCGCTTTTAAAATGGAAAGTACTAGTCATTTTGATAGATAGGGGCGTATACAAGTGCTATTACAATATTTAACAATCAAAGACTACGGCGAACACGAAATCGTCATTCAAAAATCAAGATTTATTTGTTATATTAGCCGAGCAACGACTGAGGAAGAGGCTCAAGAATTTATACAAAAAATAAAAAAACAGCATTGGAATGCAACACATAATTGTTCCGCTTATTTAATTGGCGAACAAGATCATATTCAAAAAGCAAATGATGACGGCGAGCCTAGCGGTACAGCTGGCGTACCAATGCTAGAAGTACTAAAAAAACGTGGGCTAAAAGATACCGTCGTTGTCGTAACACGCTATTTTGGTGGCATTAAACTTGGCGCAGGTGGATTAATTCGTGCATATGGAAAGTGTACAAGCGAAGGCATTAATCATGTCGGTGTTGTCCAGCGAAAACTAATGCGTGTGATGCAAACCGAGATTGATTACACATTACTTGGCAAAGTAGAAAATGAATTACGTAATTCAAAATATGCCATTAAAGATATACATTATCTAGAAAATGTCACATTTGATACTTATGTAGAAGAAGACGGCAAACAAGCATTTACAGATTGGATGATTGAATTAACAAACGGGAAATGTACAATTACAGAAGGAGATATGTTGTACTTAGAACAAGATGTTATCTAAGCATAACCCATTTATCACCTTCAAAGATTAATGTAGTGAATTACTTCCCTACAAATGAACTAACGAACTAAGGAGATTATATATGGAAGAACGTTATTATCATCTCCAAAATAGCAGAATAAAAAAGAAGCGAAGAAGGAAACTTTTCTTCTTCCTTATTTTCGCATTTTTATTTGGCAGTATAGGAGTTTATGTGTTAAATTCTTACTCTTCTCTTATGGGGATGTATAGTGGTTTTACTCGTGAAAAATCGGATTTAAGAAACAAAGATGTAGAAATTACAAAGGAACCTTTTACAATTCTCATTATGGGTATAGAAGATTATGCGACAGACGGTCAAAATGGTCGTACGGACTCATTAATGTTTGCAACAGTCAATCCGAAAACTCAAAAGATTTCACTTATGAGTATTCCTCGTGATTCTCGAGTTAAAATTGTTGGTAAAGATAAGGAAGACAAAATTAACGCTGCCCATGCTTACGGCGGAGAAGAAATGGCAATCAAAACTGTCGAAGGCTTTCTAAAAGTTCCTGTAGACCATTATCTTAAAATTGATTTCCAAGGCTTTAAAGGTATCGTTGATGCTGTCGGCGGCGTTACGGTTGACGTACCCTTCGATTTCTGGGAGCGCTCTGACGTAGATTACTACAAAAAAATTCAATTTAAGCAAGGACAGCAAAACTTAAACGGTGAAGAAGCACTTGCTTACGTCCGTATGCGAAAGCAAGATCCAAATGGCGATTATGGTCGAGCTGCTAGACAAAGACAATTACTAGCCGCTGTTGCCCAAAAGCTAAACTCCACCTCTACTGTATTTAAAATTAAAGATTTAACAGCTGTCGTTGGAAAATATATAAAAACCGACATTCCTATTTCAGACGGACTTGCTCTTTACAATAAACTCTCTGGATTTGATCCTTCTACAATACAAACGTTAAAGCTTGAAGGCGAAGACAAAAAGATAGGCGGTATTTATTACTTCCTTCCAGATCCAATCAGTGTAGAAACGGTGCGTAACGAAATTGAAAAAGAATTAGGGGAAAAAGCAAAAAATCCAACTACAAAAAACAACTCAAATCATGATTCAAATTCAAGTTCTAATTCTAACGAACAAGCAAAAAAAGAAACAAACCAAAATAAAACACCAACTAATCCGCCACCTTCTACAAATGCTCATGCAGAGTGGATTATGCGCAATCAGCCGTAACAAAAAGGCCCAATCTATCCGATTGGGCCTTTTTTATTTACTTATTAAAGTGTTGTAAAATTGCTTCTACAATGCGCTCTGATGCACGACCATCACCGTAAGGGTTAGATGCTTTCGCCATCTTATCATGAGCTTCTTTATCTGATAACAACTCATCTGCAAGACCAAAGATTGTCTCTTCGTCTGTTCCTGCTAATTTCAGCGTACCTGCTTCAATACCTTCAGGGCGCTCTGTTGTATCACGAAGAACAAGAACTGGTACCCCAAGTGATGGAGCTTCTTCTTGTACACCACCAGAATCCGTTAACATTAAGTATGAACGAGCTGCAACATTGTGGAAATCAATTACATCTAGCGGCTCAATTAAATGAATACGATTATGTTCACCTAAAATTTCATTTGCTATTTCACGAACAACAGGGTTCATATGAACAGGGTACACAACTTGTACATCTTCATGCTTATCAACAAGACGCTTAATTGCACGGAACATATTACGCATAGGTTCACCTAAGTTTTCACGACGGTGAGCTGTCATAAGTACAAGACGATCATTTCCAAGTTTCTCTAGTACAGGATGACTATATGTTTCTTTTACAGTCGTTTGCAGCGCGTCAATCGCTGTATTTCCTGTGATGAAAATACGTGACTCATCTTTATTTTCCTTCTGTAAGTTCGTTGCTGATTTTGCTGTTGGTGAGAAATGAAGATCCGCCATTACACCTGTTAATTGACGATTCATCTCTTCTGGGTATGGAGAATACTTATCCCACGTACGAAGGCCCGCCTCAACATGACCTACTGGAATTTGATTATAAAAAGCAGCTAAGCTTGCAATAAATGTTGTTGTTGTATCACCATGTACAAGTA
This sequence comes from Bacillus sp. 22475, assembly GCF_052044835.1. Taxonomy (NCBI): domain Bacteria; kingdom Bacillati; phylum Bacillota; class Bacilli; order Caryophanales; family Bacillaceae; genus Bacillus; species Bacillus sp. 22475. Next base: position 117,340 of record NZ_JBQENW010000013.1, read on the forward strand.
CAATATCCGGCTTCGCTTCTTTCATTACTTTATCCAAACCTTCTAAACCGCGTGTTGTAACATCAATTAAAGTTTGGCGGTCTTTCATGATATTTAAATCGAAATCTGGCGTAATTCCAAAGATATTTAATACTTGATCTAACATTTGGCGATGCTGTGCTGTTACAGTCACAATCGATTCAATTTTTTCTGGGTGTTTTTGCAACTCTAATACAAGAGGTGCCATTTTAATTGCTTCTGGACGTGTCCCGAAAATTGTCATTACTTTTAAACGTTCAGTCATGTGATTGCCTCTTTTCTTTCACTAATTACAGCTTCTATTATGACATATAAAAATATGCATGAGTACATCCCTTTTTAACGCATAACAGAAACTTTTCTATTACAAATACTTTTTCTGCCCACCGAGTAATAATCTATCTTTTGTTTCTTAACATCTTCATCAGTATAACAATTTCTCCCATCGAATAAAATAGGCTCTCTCATAAGTTGTACGTACTTTTCTAATGGGTACACTCGAATAGCTTCCCATTCTGTTACGATAAAAACCGCACTCGCATCTCTAATCGATTCATCTATACATCTACTATATTGTATAGCATCTCCAAATATATTTTTCACATATTGAATTGCTTTTGGGTCGTACAGAACAATTTCTGCACCTATATTAAGTAATGCTTCTATTATAATAAGAGATGATGCCTCTCTAATATCATCCGTATTTGGCTTAAATGACGCGCCAAGAACTGCAATCCGCTTTTTATTCATGTTCATAACTTTTTTCGCTTTTTCAATCAATAGCAGCTGTTGCTTATTATTTACTTCAATAACCGCTTTTAACAAACGAAAATCATGAGCAACATTTCCCGCAATTTGCACCAGTGCTTTCGTATCTTTCGGGAAACATGATCCCCCATATCCAATGCCCGCATTTAAAAAAGATGCACCAATTCTCTTATCCATTCCCATCCCTTTGGCAACATCCAATACATTTGCGCCTACCTTCTCACATATATTTGAAATTTCATTAATGAAACTAATCTTTGTAGCTAAAAAGGCATTCGATGCGTATTTAATCATCTCTGCACTTTTAATATCTGTAACATACGTTTCTAAGCATAATTGGCTATACAAACTCTCTACTCTTCTTGCTACTTCCTCACTATCCGCTCCAATTACAATACGATCTCCATGAAAGAAATCATAAATACCTGAACCTTCACGCAAAAACTCTGGATTCGATACGATATGTACTGTATGCCTCCCTTTTAAATTCCCCTCAATCCATCCCTTCATTACATCATTTGTACCTACTGGAACTGTACTTTTCGTAACAACAATAATATCGTTTGTCGCATATAATCCAATATCTTTACAAGCACTCTGAATATACGTTAAATCCGCCGTCCCATCTAATAAAGATGGTGTTCCAACTGCAATAAATATAAACTCTACATCATCAAATGCCTCTTCTTTATTTGATGTAAAAGTTAAAGCATTATTCTCATATGCATAATTTATTAATTCATGTAATCTAACCTCATAAATAGGTAAATCCCCTTGTTTTATCCGTTCAATTTTTTCACCATCTATATCAAAACATGTAACTGAATGCCCCAACTTTGCCAATCCTACTCCTGTAATCAATCCAACATATCCAGTACCTATTATCGTAATTTTCATTTCCTTTTCGCACAGGAATTTACAATAGAAAAGATATGAAATACAGAATTCTCCCTGTGCTTCCCCCTCTCACATTAAAAATGAGAAAACCCTTTTCCTTCTTCATTATATGAATTACTTCCCTCATTCTTTTTAAAGTTTTTGTAAAATTAAATGCACTATAATATAAAGTGAAACTTTAATCAGTGGGGCTTTTACGGGCAGTTGATCCCCACCTAACTTCTTTGCTTCGCTGAATTTTGAGGAGGGGGTCTTACTGCCCATTAATGCGGGATAAAGTGAAACTTTAATTAGTAGGAATGGGGCTACTAGTTGACGCTAGATAAATTCCCACATTTTAACATGAAACTTACTCATTTCTACGTGTAACACTTATAATACTGAACTAAAAGTATTCACTATCGAAGAAAAAAAGGAAATGTCATATTCCAAAGTCCAGTACGATTAACCTTCTCATATGATGCAACATTCTATATACAATTGTCATATATTCTATCCGCTTCCATTAACCGTAAAGAGAAAAAAAGATTGAATTCTAATCTTTTTGTGATACCATATGTTATGAGCCTGTAAATAAACATCATAATTTTCAGATAAATATATCTTCAAAAAAAAAATTACGTTAGAATATAAAGGGTGGGGTATTAATGGACTCACAAGTGATTTATGCCATTTTGGCATCTTTCATCACTGTACTCGTCGTTACTCCTTTAGTTATTAAATTAGCTTTTAAAATAGGAGCGACAGATAAGCCAAACGCACGTAAAGTGCACCAAAAGATTATGCCACGTCTTGGCGGGTTAGCAATATTTATTGGTGTAGCTGTAGGATTTGTTGTCGGCGGATTATATGAGCAAAGAATGTTATCGATAACACTAGGTGCGATTATCATTGTAATCATCGGAATTTTAGATGATATGTACGAGTTATCTGCGAAAGTAAAATTCGGTGGACAACTGTTAGTTGCCATTATGATTGTAAAAAGTGGATTATTAGTGCAAGTATTATATATCCCATTCCTTGGGGATACTGAACTTGGATGGCTTGCTTATCCAATTACAGTATTTTGGCTTGTAGGTATTACGAATGCAATCAACTTAATTGACGGCTTAGATGGATTATCTGCTGGTATTTCATCTATCGTACTTGCAACGCTAGCATATATGGCCTTCACTAGCCCATGGGGTACTGGAACAGCTATTATCTTGCCACTCGCATTAATTATATTAGCAAGTACAATTGGATTTTTATTCTTCAACTTCCATCCAGCAAAAATTTTCATGGGAGATACAGGAGCACTGTTTTTAGGATACTGTATTTCTGTTATATCGTTACTTGGATTATACAAAAGTGTAACGTTATTCAGTTTTATCGTTCCAATTATCATTTTAGGTGTACCTATATTTGATACGATATTTGCAATCATCCGTCGTATCGTAAATAAAAAACCTATTTCAGCACCAGATAAATCGCATTTACATCACCGCTTACTTGCAATGGGATTCTCTCATCGTAAAACGGTACTAATTATATACGCATTCGGTATTTTCTTTAGTGTAAATGCCATTATTTTCACTAGTGCAACGTTATGGTTATCCATTATTCTTCTTTTCGCTTTGATTTTCTTCACAGAAATCATTGCTGAAATAATCGGGCTTGTACATGAACGTTACAAACCACTTATTTCCTTTTATAAAAAAGTGAAAAAACGCGAAGACTAATTGTAGTATAGCCTTTACCATTATGAAATATTCAAATAGCATCCTTTAGGATGCTATTTTTTATTCCTTATTTTATATTTCCAAAATATAGATTGTTTGAGAGTTCCTCTATTGGAGAAAGATATACATAATAAGAAAAGTATCAAGTTTTTTTACATCTTGATTGTCAAACTGAGGGTGAATGTTATGATTAAGCGAGTATTTCAATGTATTATTTTATTCTTAACAATTACTACGTACGCATCATCTAATACTGAAGCAACAACCGTTATTCCTGCTGAACATCATCCAAATACTGAAACAACTTCTCCTACACAAAAAATTGCGTACTTAACATTTGATGACGGTCCAAACAAATATACTACACAAATTTTAAACATCTTAAAAGAAAAGAACGGAAAAGCAACTTTCTTTGTTATTGGCGGAAAAGTGCCGCATTACAAAAAAACGATGCAACGATTAATTAAAGAAGGACATTATATCGGGCTCCATAGCATGTCACATGATGTAAAACGCCTTTACACTGGTGACCCTTCCACTTTAATTGCAGAAATGGAACAAACACAAAGCATAGTCCAGCAAGTTACGAAATTAAATACACATCTCGTTCGCGTTCCATATGGTAGTATGCCTTACTTAAAAAAGAATTACCGTGACGCACTTGTATCAGCCCAGTATAAAATGTGGGATTGGACAATCGATACTTATGACTGGAAAAGCTATGATAATCCTTCTGCCATACTCGAAAGAGTGCGTAATCAAAGTGATGAACAAGTCGAAGTTATTTTAATGCATGATTCGAGTGTGACCGTACAAATACTGCCAAAAGTAATTGATTATTTACAGTCACAAGGATACAAACTTCTTCCCTATAATCCATCTTCTCATCTCGAGGTGAATTTTTGGAAAGACACAAGATTGTAACAGCTTTAGTACTTCTAGACTAAAGCTGTTTTATTTTTCTCTTCCCACCCTTCCCATTTTTGTGTAAAATTTTAAATAGTGATGAAGTTTCGAGGTGAATGGAAATGAAACGAATAGATCTCATTTTTAATGCAATACAAGAAGGAAATTATACAGAAGGTGTAACCGCATCAGAACTCGCTACATTTCTACAACTAGATCGCGCCAATGTAAGTAGCGACTTAAACAAACTTGTAAAAGATAAACGGTTATTAAAAACAAATACGCGACCTGTTCGTTTTTACATAGAAACGAACACTTCGTTGGAAACGCATTCAAAAGACATAACTTCATTAGATACATTTGCAATTGAAAATACGAGCCTTAAAATCGCAATTGAAAAAGCGAAAGCTTCTATTCTCTACCCTCCAAACGGTATGCATACTTTACTACTAGGAGAAACAGGGGTCGGAAAGTCTATGTTTGCTTCTTTAATGCACGAATATGCAATTGAAGTTGAACAGCTTCCCAAAAATGCACCATTTATCGTCTTTAACTGTGCTGATTACGCAAACAATCCACAACTACTACTTGGACAGTTATTTGGGATTAAAAAAGGGGCTTACACAGGTGCAAGTGATCAAAAAGGATTAATTGAAAAAGCTCATGAAGGAATTCTCTTCTTAGATGAAGTACATCGTCTGCCTCCAGAAGGCCAAGAAATGCTTTTCACCTTTATTGACCGTGGAGTATACCGCCGCCTTGGAGAAACAGAGAACGAGCGTAAAGCACAAGTATTAATCATTACTGCAACAACAGAAGAACCAAATTCCTTTTTATTAAAAACATTTACAAGACGTATACCGATGACTGTTACGCTGCCACCACTTCGTGAGCGTACACATAAAGAGCGCTTTGCTTTACTACAGCTATTTTTCACAAATGAAGCAATTCGTCTGCGAAAAGACATTCACGTTAGCCCAAATGCAATGCGTGCTTTCGTCTTTTACAATTGTCCCAATAACATTGGTCAATTAAAAACAGATGTTCAAATTGCCTGTGCGAAAGCCTATTCTGATTTGGTCACAAAGAAACGTGATTCTGTCTATGTTTCAAGTACAGATTTACCTTGGTATATGAAAGAAGGGTTGTTCATTGAAAGGAAGAGCCGTCACTTATACCAAATACCAAATGAAACATTTGTATTTACAGGTGAGGAAGGTTGGAGTAATCATAAAACAGAAGATGAAAAACGCTCTTCTATTTACGATTATATTGACTATAAATACGAAGAACTTCAAGCACGCGGTATTGAAGAGGAAGAATTAGAATTACTAATAGAAAATGATGTTCAAAGCTTTTTCGTACAATATTTTAACCAAATATCAAAAAAAACAAGCCATGAAAATGTTTTTAAAATTGTGGATCGTAATATCGTTTCCGTATGTGAAAAAATAGCGGAACTTGCTGAAAAGCATTTATCTAAGACGTTTGATGAAAAAGTATTTCTCGCTTTAAGTTTACATGTACAGACAACTCTACAACGTTTACAAAGCGGAAAACAAATACATCACCCACAATTAAATCAAATTCGTACGAAATATAAAGAAGCTTTTTCCGTAGCCATGCAATGCATTCAACTACTGGAGGAAGAATTACAAATAACAATGCCTATTGATGAAGCTGGCTTTTTAACAATGTTCTTCGTTGTTGATCCAATTCCTGCCTCACAAACAGAAGTAAAAGTATTAATATTAGCACACGGTAATGGCATCGCAACTGAAATGGCAAACGTTGCAAACGAACTTCTCGGCATTGAGGAAGTAACCGGTATTGATATGCCGTTACATGAATCACCGAAAGATTTCTTGGAACGTGTGAAAGTATATATGAAAACACTACAAAATGTAAATGGGCTTCTCTTACTTGTCGATATGGGGTCACTTGCTTATATCGGTGACATATTAGAAACGGAGTTCAAAATCCCTGTACGTGTTCTCTCGATGACGAGCACACCACATGCACTGGAAGCAGCTCGAAAAGCTCAGCTCGGTTATTCATTAGATGCGCTATATGAAACAGTAAAAAATTTAACACCGTTTTACTTAAACGTACAAGAAGAAAAGAAAAAACCTCTCTCTCCAATGAAATCTGTTATTTTAACAGCTTGTTTAACTGGTGAAGGAAGTGCTTTAGCTATTCAAAAAATGTTAGAGAACTATTTACGATTTGATAAAGACTTAATTGAAATTATTCCGATTAGTATCGTCCATGAAAAAGATTTAACGAAAATGATCGAGAACATAAAAAAAGAGCGTAACATCATTTGTATCGTCACAAATTTCGATGTGCAAGTGCCATGCTTAACATATCATTTCCAAGACATCGTAAACTACACAGCAATTCAGCCCATTCAAGAATTAATTACGTATGAAGAAACGTATGCAAAAATGGCGGATATTCTTGAACAACAAATGCAGCGTAACGATGGGGCATTACTGATCAAAACAATTCGTTACGCATTAAATACAATCCAAGAATTAATTTCCTTACAGCTAACTCCTGATAGCTTAATGGGTGTTATTTTGCATATGAGCTGTATGGTTGACCGTCTTCAAAAAGGAGAAAGCCTTCTTCCTCACCCTGATAAAGAGAAAAGAAGACAAGATGAATACTGGATGTATATGAAAGTAAAAAAAGCATTGCAACCAATTGAAAATACATTTGAAATACAAATACCAGATGACGAAGTATTTTACGTTATGGACTTCTTTATTAAAAATCAGCCTGTTAAAAATTAATTGAGACGATATTATATTAGCGATTTTCAAAATATATCGATTTACTGACAATACTCGTTACAACTAGCACCTTATATTAAGAAGAAAAGGCTGTTCCAACATATGGACAGCCTTTTCTTCTACTTCTTTACTTTTCTAACTCGCCCTCTTATTTCTCCTCCTTTATGTGATTTCGTATGGACATTAACATATACATTTGCTTGAATAATTTCTTGAAGCAAATGTACAAATGATTTCCCTTGTAAAGGTCCCTCAAAATCCTCCACATTCACTACACCAGTAACGCTCCCCTCATTCAAGCTAATCCCTTGCTCCAATGGTCCATACAAATAGAAAACAACAGGACCAATTTGAGTAGATTTCCCTAAATGAATTTGGCATGACGTGACCTTTTCTATATTTTTTAGTATTACTCTGTAATGCAATTTCGTTAAATCATCACTAAAAATAAACTCTGCTACCCCAAAAGCTTCTGTATTTACAGGAGGCACTTCCCTCTTACCTGTTAACCTGGCAAAGAAATGTGTTGTCATAAGGCATTCTCCTTATATAAATTTCCCAGCACTACTTCTACTACTTTATGGTTTAGACATAATCATTTATGACTTTTTCAATTTTAATTACAAAGAAAAGATTCACAAAATCTTTACATTAAAATCGTTCCTGTAGATTGAACGTCTCTTGTATAATGCACATAGAAAAACATTATAGGAGGTTCCATTGAAAACTAACAAATACACTTTTCAAATATTATTAGAGATTTTTCTCGTCTCATTTAAATTAGGACTTACTTCATTCGGCGGTCCTGTCGCTCATCTCGGCTATTTTCACCACGAATACGTGCAAAAAAGAAAATGGATGGATGAAAAAAGTTATGGAGACTTAGTAGCACTGTGTCAATTCCTTCCTGGCCCTGCCAGCAGTCAAGTCGGTATGGGGGTTGGATTATTACGGGGCGGGCTTTTAGGAGCTATTATTTCATGGATTGGATTCACTTTACCGTCTGTCCTTGTTTTAGTTTTCTTCGCCTCATTCCTTAATCAGTTCGATCTTGGGAGTGCTGGCTGGATTCATGGACTAAAACTTGTAGCAGTCGCTATTGTCGCTCACGCCATATGGGGAATGGCGCAAAAGTTAACTCCAGATCGCAACCGTGCGACGATTGCGATTGTAACTGCCGCAATCGCCTTATTATGGCCAAGTAGCTGGACGCAAGTGATCCTCATTATAATATGTGGCTTTATTGGCTGGTTTTTATATCGCAACCAACCAATTAGCCAATCTCAGCATATAAAAGTACCTATTTCAAAAAAGATAGCAGTTTCTTGTCTCGTCTTATTCTTTGGACTCTTACTACTGCTACCAATATTAAGACCGTTCTCTTATTACACCGCTTTATTTGATAGTTTCTATCGCTCTGGCGCACTTGTATTTGGAGGAGGACACGTCGTGCTGCCCCTTCTTGAAGGTGAGTTCGTACAAAACGGCATGATGACGAAAGAACAGTTCCTAGCTGGATACGGATTAACACAAGCAGTACCAGGACCACTATTTACATTCGCCTCTTATATAGGAGCAGTGTTAAACGGGACGCTTGGGGCAACACTCGCAACAATTGCGATTTTCCTCCCTGCTTTCTTACTCGTTATTGGTGTTTTACCATTTTGGAACAGTGTGAGAAAAATATCATTCATACAAGGCGCACTACTTGGTGTTAACGCCGCAGTTGTTGGTATTTTAATTGCCGCTTTTTACGATCCCATTTGGACGAGTACAATTATAAATGCTTCAGATTTCGTTTTCGCTTCGCTTCTTTTTTGCTTACTAGCTTTTTGGAAAACACCACCTTGGGTTATCGTTATACTCGGAGCCTTTGGCGGATATATTCTGTCCATTTTATAAATAGAAAAAACGACGGCATGATGTAGCCGTCGTTTTTTCTATTAGAACTTCACAAGTTCTATTCCTTCTGGCAACTCACTCTCTGTTAAAATACGCAATTCCTTCACACGATCCATTACGTAAGAAGAACGCTTCACAAGCTCTGGATCAATATAAGCTGGATGAACCATAATTTCTACCGTTTGTTCACCTTGTACTCTTTCTTTTAACTTCACAAAGTAATCTTCCGTCACACCATCCGCATAAAAGTCACTGTAAAACACATCAGAAAATGGGCGCACCGCTCTATCTTCTTCACAACGACGAATCGGAACATTATATGTAGCCGCTAATCTCTCAAGGACATCATGTAAAATCGGTAAACCATGCACATGATGATGACTATCTAAATGAGTTGGTGTTAATCCGTAAGATAAAAACTTCTCAATTTGAGCAGTCCATTCTCTCTCAACTTCTTCTGGATTTATATTCCCTTCCCTTACAACACTTTGCTTATGAAACGATCCGTTTGCCCCTACGAGTGATGGTACATCCTTTAACAGTGGTTCTCCTGCCGTTAATACGAGATGCACTCCTACTCCTAATGTTTTATGCTCCTTTGCTAAACGTACCGCATGCTCTGTTCCTGGCATATTCATCATCATCGTCGTTGAATTCACAAGTCCATTTATATGTCCATCAATAATGCCGTAATTTGTACCCTCTGTAAGACCGAAATCATCTGCATTTACAATTAACTGAATCATCGTAATACCTCCTAATAGAATAAAAAAAGCGGGCTAAATAGCGCCGCTTTTACTTCTCTACCTTTTTAAAGAACTGCGGAAGATATTCTTTATGTGCTTCCAACATTTCATCTAAAATTTGTTTTGCAACTTTATCTGATGGTACAAGTGGATTGATTGTCATAGCAAGCAGCGCTTTATGATAATCCCCTGTAACAGCAGCTTCAATTGTCGTGCGCTCGAATGATTTAATTTGTTGTACTAAACCGCGAACTGGTACTGGAAGATCTCCAACCGCAATTGGTTTTGGACCTTCTTTCGTAATAATACAGTTCACTTCAACAGCTGAATCATGTGGTAAGCTTGCAATTGTTCCGTTGTTTCGTGTATTAACAGGCTGGATATCACCTTTATTATTGTAAATAGACGTAATTAAGCTACATGCTGCATCACTGTAATAAGCTCCGCCACGTTTTTCTAATTGTGGTGGTTTAATATCTAAGTTCGGGTCTTTATATAACTCAAATAAATCATTTTCTAATTGTTTTACTACTTCTGCACGTGTACCTTTTTCAACCGAAGCTTCTTTCTCTTCTTCTAACATTTCACGTGTTTTGTAGTAGTAACGATGGTATGGACATGGAATCGCGCGAAGACCACGAATAAAGTCTGGCTCCCAATTAAGCGCTGCGATATTTTCCATCGTAATTTGCTTTTCTGGATCTGTCACAAGTTCTAATACTCGATCCATTACACTTACGCCATCTAAATATACGTCTAGTCCGTATACCATGTGATTTAAACCTGCAAAATCAACGTGGACACGACTTGCATCTACTTCCAGTAATCTTGCAAGACCCATGCGAATTCCGATTGGAACGTTACATAGACCGACTACTCTTTGAATATTTGTATAACGAAGAACAGCTTCTGTTACCATACCTGCTGGGTTCGCAAAGTTAATTAACCATGCATTCGGACAAAGCTCCTCCATATCCTTACAAATATCTAAAATAACAGGAATCGTTCTCAGCGCTTTGAATAAACCACCAGGACCATTCGTTTCCTGACCGATTACATCATATTTTAACGGGATCGCTTCATCTTTTGCACGTGCTTCTAATAAACCAACGCGAAGCTGTGTTGTTACGAAGTCAGCATCCTTCAATGCCTCGCGGCGATCAAGTGTTAAATGTACCTCAATTGGTAAACCTGACTTTTTCACCATACGTTTCGCTAAGTTACCAACGATTTCTAACTTTTCTTTTCCTGCCTCAATATCTACTAACCAAATTTCACGAACAGGAAGCTCATCATAACGTTTAATAAATCCTTCAATTAACTCTGGTGTATAACTAGATCCACCGCCGATTGTAGCAATTTTAATTCCAGTCATGTTTTATTCCCCTTTCGCTTCTAATTTTTTATAAAGATCGATAAACTCTGCCGCTAATTCTTTTACTGTAATCGCATTCATTAAATGATCTTGTGCGTGAATTAAAAGAACACTAATCTCTGTTTTTTCTCCTCTTGCTTCTGATTGTATGAGCTCTGTTTGGAAATGATGCGCTTCATTGATCGCTTCTTTCGCCTTTACCATCGCTTCATCAGCCTCTGCCATTTTCCCCTGTTTGGCAAATTGAAGTGCCTCCATTGCAAAGCTTCGTGCATTACCACTATTTAAAATTAATTGGAATGGAATTTGTTCTGCTGTAGTCATCATAATTACCGCCCTCTCTATAAGGTTCAACCGATTTAAATACCCCTTCAGTTTGAACATGTCTATTAAATTATTATTTTATGAATGATAGTTTGGTGTTCTTGAAGATGGGTCTCATCTTTCTGAACATGATATAAAGGTAATTATTCTGACGAGCTATAGGAACTCGTCAGAATAATATTTTTAAAGTGATATTGTATTGTCACTTCCTTTTGTTTCAGCTTTTGCAGCTTGCACATAAGTACGATCACACATTAATACGAATGGATAGTAAATTACTACCGCAATTGCAAAGTTTACAAGCTGTAGTACAGCACCAGCGATGCTTCCACCCGATACAAGATAACCACTAAAGATTGGTGGCATTGTCCAAGGAACTAAAGCAACTGTCTTTGGTACCCATCCTAAATAAATTGCTGTATAAGAAGTAATAACCAATACAACTGGTGTAAGTACGAATGGAATAATTAGAGCTGGGTTTAATACAATTGGCGTACCGAAAATAACTGGTTCGTTAATGTTAAAGAAACCAGGGCCGATAGATACACGGCCTACACCACGAAGTTGCGCACTTTTTGCAACAAGCATTACCGCTACTAAGAATGCTAAAGTAGCACCTGATCCACCGATGTACACATATACATCAAAGAATGGTTTTGTGAAAATATTCGGTACATCATATGCAGACATACCATCGTTAAATAATTTAATGTTCTTTTCTAGTGCTGGTAAATAAATTGGGTCGATAATACCACCGATAATATTAGGACCATGTAATCCGAAGAACCATAATACGTGAATAAGTAATGCGATAATAATTGCACTTGGTAACGTACCTGCTAAACCTTGTAATGGTAATTGAATTGTTTCAAATACGATTTTATGAATACTTGTTCCCGCTAATTTCACAGCTAACTGAATACTTGCTGTTGCGATTAAAATAACGAATGCTGGAACTAATGCTGCGAATGATTTCATTACTGCTGGTGGAACACCATCTGGCATCTTAATTGTAATATCCCTTTGAACAAAGAACCTGAATACCTCGGTTACAAGAAGAGCTACAATGATAGAAACGAATAAACCTTGTGATCCTGTCCAAGCTAAATCAATACCGCCTTCTTTCGGCGTTGTCGGAGATATAATAATTAATGCACCGAATGTAATAATTGCTGCTGACAACGCGTCTACACCGTAAGATTTCGCTAAATTATAACTTATCCCAACTGCGGCTATGAGAGCTAATATTGCAAAGGACCCTGTCCACATACCACCGCCGATATCTTTCCAAACATCCCCAAATGCACCCTTCATAAGTTTTTGGAATGCATCAACTGGTAGATTATTTATAAGTACTGCAAACGATCCAACTAAAATAAGAGGCATAACTGCGATAAAACCATCACGGATTGCAACTAAATGACGCTGCGATCCGATTCTTCCTGCGACTGGAACTAAATACTTCTCCATAAATGCAATAAACTTTTGCATTTCGCTTCCCCCCTAATTATTTTTTAAGTGTTAACGCGTGATCTAAAACTGCTTCTCCATTCATCATGCCGTAATGCATCGGATTGATAACGTCGATTCCAACGTTTTTCTCATCAGCAAGCGTTTTCATTGAAGAGAGCATGTAACGAACTTGTGGTCCTAGTAATAACACATCTGCTTGATCGATATTTGTTTTTACTGCATCCCCAGATACAGCCCAAATCTTTCCTTCTAAACCGCGAGCTTTTGCAGCCGCTTCCATTTTTGTAACTAGTAAACTTGTAGACATCCCTGCTGAGCAACATAATAAAATATTCATTTGAAAATCCCCCTTGTGTAGTATAAAAAATTTATGTTTATTTATTTTTCTTTACGCTATTTATTAATGCAATTAGCGTGCCAACTTTTTAAAACCACTAAAATCAGTGCTTTTTCGAGCATTTTCTTTGTGTGTTAACGCTTTCAATTAGTGTGTCGTCCAAAAAACACACAGTGTGTTATAAAACAACACGCTTTTAGCACATAACTGTATGAAAATAGATTAGTGTTTAGTTGTCTAGTTATGTTTAAAACAAAATAACACTAAAAAAGTTTTTTAGTGAAAAATAATTTATTATTTTCATCCGCTATTTAATGAAATAAAAAAACCTTGCATAAGCAAGGTTCATTCATCCACCGACATCTTCCTATATAACTCTACAAACTCACTCGCTAATTCCTTCACCGTAATCGCATTCATTAAATGATCTTGTGCGTGTACCATTAAAAGAGTAACTTCGGTCTTCTCGCCACCAGCTTCTTTCTGGATAAGCTCCGTTTGTACACGGTGCGCCTCTTTTAATTCCTCTAGTGCTTCTTGTAATTTAGCTTCAGCTTCTGTAAACTCCCCACGCTTCGCACAATCAATTGCTTCCATTGAACAACTTCTCGCGTTTCCCCCATGCAAGATTAAATGAAAAGCTTTCGTCTCTATCGTATCCATTTTAGTTCTTTACTCCCCCTTTTCTTCCGCCAGTTTTTGTTTATCCCATATTTTTAAGAACGGTAAATAAATGAAGAATGCTAGCGCAAAGTTAACAAGTTGCAAAATAACACCTGAAATTTTCCCGCCCGATCCTAAATATCCACTAAAAAGAATAGGTGTCGTCCAAGGTACAGCGGCCCCACTCGGACGTGCGACCCATCCCCATTCCATTGCAAAGTAAGAAACAATTGTTAACACAACTGGAACTAATATAAATGGAATTAGTAAAAGTGGGTTCATCACAATCGGCATACCAAAAGTTACCATCTCATTAATATTAAATATACCAGGTGCAATTGACAATCTCCCTAAACTTTTTAATTGTTGACTTCGTGCAAATAGTAACATTCCGACAACTAGAGCAAGCGTTGCACCAGAACCGCCCATATAAATCCATAAGTCAAAAAACTGTGCCGTAATTGTATTTGGTACATCTTGCCCAGCTTGAAAAGCAACTCGGTTTTGATCCATTAACGACAACCAAACGGGGCTCATTACACCACCAACAATAGTAGCACCATGAATTCCACACGACCAAAGAACATGAACGAGAATAACTGCTATTATTGCGCCCCAAAGACTAGCACCAAGTACACTAAGTGGTTCCTGTAAAATTTGTCCTACGATATTATGGATACTGCCAAAAGAAGTATTTTCTATAATTAAGCGTAAAATCCAAATAACTGTTACAACAATAAATCCTGGAACAAGTGCGGCAAATGAACGCGTGACAGCTGGTGGAACTGTCTCTGGCATCTTTATAATTATCTTTTTTTGTACAATAAACCGATAAAGTTCAGTAGATATAAGTGCAATAATCATTGCTACAAATAACCCTTGGCTTCCCATTAATGCTGCTGGGATAGCGCCTTCTACAAGTACACTCTCTTTTGTACTTGGTATAATATATGCAACTTGAAATGGAGTCGCAAGTAAAAACGTCACAAGCGACAATGCCCCGGATGCTAAAGCATCCACTTTATAATACTCCCCAAGCCTGTAAGCGATTCCAAAAACAGCTATTAAAGCCATTATATTAAAAGTTGCACTAACTGGATACCCTAAAGCTCTCTGCCAATTCTCACCAAACAAACCTGCCATAAACTCGTTATATCCCGGTATCGGCAGCGCACTAATAATGAGGAAAAACGATCCAATAATTAAGAAAGGCATCGTTAAAATAATTCCATCTCGAATCGCTTGCAAATGCCTCTGCTCTGCAACCTTCCCTGCTACCGGCATCACATACTTCTCTAAAAACTGTATCATCTATCCCACTCTCCTCATGATTTCATTGACAAAGCTGCTTGCAAGATAGCTTCTCCATTACAAAGTCCATAATGAACGGATTGAATGACATCAACAGGTATCCCTTTATCCTTACATAATTCTTTCATTTTCGGTAATAAATAACGTACTTGCGGTCCAAGTAAAAGGACATCAGCTTTATCAATATGGCTATTCACTTCAGAACCTGATACTGCCCAGATTTTTACTTCTATCCCTCTTGCCTCTGCTGCTTTCTCCATCTTTGTAACAATCAAACTGGAAGACATTCCCGCTGCACAGCAAAGCAAAATATTCATTCCGCTTCCCTCCCCCTTTTTCTAAACCTAAGTTATGGTGCATCCCTTGCCACCACTAGGTTACAAATATATATGTCTAGATTTCCTGCTGTATGCCGAGCTTAAAAACAAAAATTTCTTGGTTTTCACGCTATTCCATTTATCCGTATTCTCCTAGTAAAGAGGACTCTAACTCGCTATAATGATTCAGTATGATTTTTTTAATTGATAGGAGGATATATTTATGAAGGCATATCGCTTTCCACTTATTTTATTATCTTCTATCCTAATTGGTGGTTTCATTGGTTATTTCATGGGTGCCGATGCAGTTGCTTTAAAGCCGCTTGGTGACATTTTCTTAAACTTAATGTTTACGATTGTTGTACCTCTAGTGTTCTTTAGCATCGCATCGTCTATTGCTAATATGGATGGATTAAAACGTTTCGGTAAAATTATGTCTAGTATGGCTGGGACTTTCTTATTTACAAGTATTTTAGCTGCTATTTTTATGATTATTGTCGTGAAAGTATTCCCGCCAGCACAAGGTGTTGTACTAGAACTAACACAACCTGACAAAGCCGGCAAAGCTGTTAGTGTTGCAGATCAAATCGTCGGTATTTTAACAGTATCTGACTTCTCGAAGTTACTATCTCGTGAAAATATGTTAGCTCTTATTTTCTTCTCTATCTTAATGGGGATTGCAACTTCAGCAGTTGGCGAAAAAGGAAAACCATTCGCTACATTCCTACAAGCTGGTGCAGAGATTTCAATGAAGGTTGTATCTTTCATTATGTACTACGCTCCAATCGGACTTGCTGCTTACTTCGCAGCATTAGTTGGTGAATTTGGACCACAACTTCTTGGAACTTACTTCCGAGCAGCAATGGTATACTACCCAGCTTCTCTAATTTATTTCTTTGTATTCTTCACATTCTATGCATACCTTGCAGGTCGCAAACAAGGTGTACAAGTATTTTGGAAGAACATGGTCTCTCCTACAGTTACATCACTTGCAACTTGTAGTAGTGCCGCAAGTATTCCAGCGAACTTAGAAGCAACGAAGAAAATGGGTATTTCTTCAGACGTTCGTGAAACAGTTGTCCTTCTTGGTTCTACACTTCATAAAGACGGCTCTGTTTTAGGTGGCGTATTAAAAATTGCTTTCTTATTCGGTATTTTCAACATGGAATTCGAAGGACCGAAAACATTAGCAATCGCACTTGTTGTTTCTTTATTAGTAGGAACAGTAATGGGTGCTATTCCAGGCGGTGGTATGATCGGTGAAATGTTAATCGTATCTCTATACGGTTTCCCGCCAGAAGCACTGCCAATTATCGCAGCAATTAGTACAATCATTGATCCACCTGCAACGATGTTAAACGTAACAGCAGATAACGCTTGTGCGGTAATGACAGCTCGCCTTGTAGAAGGTAAGAATTGGATCAAAAACAAATTTGCTTAATAGCTAGAAAGAGGATGCTCTAAACGAGCATCCTCTTTTTGTCGTTATTTGTTGATAAGTTGATATTTCCTCTCGCCACAAATTTGTTAAAATCTTCACAAATATTCCACATCCATTATCCATTCTCCGTACTATAATCATGTATGGAAAAGGAGATGGAAACGATGACACAAAGCGCACCTGAATTTAAAGTTTTGCAAAGCATTGCATTTCTCGCTGTCGTTTTGCAAAGTTCGTTATTATATACAATGAATCAAGGAAATGTCTTACTTGAGCAATCCCTCATTATGGGCATGCTATTTAATCTTGCAAAATTCTCAGCACCAGCATTCATATTTATCGTTGGATTTCACTTAATTCGTCACTATACGAAGCAACTAGTATATAAAGAATATATTTCTGAAAAAGCGACACACTTACTCATTCCTTATTTCTTTTGGTCTATTCTTTACTTATTAACAACAAATGATCTTATTACATTACAAGGCGGAATAAAAAGTTTATTACTCGGAACAGCCGCGCCCCATCTTTGGTACGTTATTATGATGTTCCAAATTCACTTATTGTTCCCTTTACTATGCACACTTTTTTATTGGTTTCAAAAACGAACAGAAAATAAAAAAGACATATATAAATATATGACCTTTTTCGCTTGCCTATATTTTCTATTAATGTGGTTCTCTTCTCACTATATTTTTAATGGAGAAAAATTAACAAGTTCAACAATTTTACATTATACAGATCGATCATTTCTATTCTACTCATTCTATTTCGTTATGGGTGGCATTGCCGCTGTAGCACTAAAAACTTGGCGTCTATTCGTCATGAAACATATCCCGCTTATAACAATATTATTTTTCATCTTATTTTTATTCATCAATTATGAGTTGTTTAGTTTTTACGGAGCAAACTCTATTCATTTAACTGTTTCTACCTATTTAAAACCATCTATGTTTTTATATATCGTATGCGAAATTATCATACTGTATGTGTTATCTATTATGATAGTACAGCGTCGTGGTTTCTTATATAAAACGTTACGTTTCATTGGAAATTACACGTATGGTGCTTATTTAGCTCACTTATTCTTCTTGCAACTATGCACAAAGTTTCTTTCTTTATTCACACTGCAAGAAAATACTATATTATATAGCCTATTACTATTTGTGTTAACGGCTATTATCTCTATTTCAACAATGGTCATTTGTAGCACAATACCATTTCATACTTGGATTACAGGTCCTTCTCCTACAACAAAGATGAAATGGACGAAGGTTGTATTCCGAAAAAATCATAAAAAACTATTCAAGCCATATATTTGATATAATGATATGCATATAAAAAGAAAGCGAGAGACACCTATGATTAATCAAGTTGGACAAATTATGCTATATGTAAATAACCAAGACGAAACAGTACAATTTTGGACAGAAAAAGTAGGGTTCCAAATCATTGCGGAAGAGAATAACGGAAACGGATTCCGCTGGATTGAAATTGCACCGGCGAAAGAAGCAGGAACAAGCATCGTCCTTCACGATAAAGCGTTAATCGCGAAGATGCAACCTGAACTAAACCTTAATACACCTTCACTTATGTTCTTCTCAAATGACTTAGACCGTCTATATAAAGATCTTTCTGAGAAAAATGTCACAGTTGGACAGGTTGTAGATTTACCTACTGGTAGAGCATTCAACTTTGCTGATAATGAAAATAATTACTTTGCAGTAATGGAACGTAAATAAAAAATAAGCTATCCGAAAAAATCGGATAGCTTCTTTCATTTTAAGAAACTTGTTCTGCATTCGTTTCTCTATGCTGTATATGGCTCGTGATCCAAGCAATTCCACCGGCAACAACGAGGTAACATAACAATATTAAAATTTGCATTTGTAATTGCGACCAATCTCCTAAAGAGATAACATCTTGTAATCCTCTAAGAGAATGAGACATTGGGAGAAACTGTCCAATTTTGCTAAGAACAGCTATGTTTAATTCTCCTGGGAAAGTCCCCCCGCTCGTCGCTAATTGCAAGACAAGAAGCGTTACTGCTAAGAACTTTCCAACAAGACCAAATACTGTTACTAACATAAGAATAAATGTCATGAACGTAAAGGAAATCACAATACTTGATAAAACAAAGAGTGGCACACTGGCAACTTCTAATTTCATAACACCTAGCACAACTACATCTACGAGTAGCGCTTGAATAAGTCCAATTAAATATACCAATCCTAGTTTATTAATAAAATGTACCGTTCCACTTACCTTCATATTTTGTCTGCGGCCAAGAGGTAAAATATTCGATGCCATAATTCCGCCAACATAAAATGCAAGTGATAAGAAATATGGTGCAATGCCTGAACCGTAGTTAGGAACGTCAGAAACTGTTGACTTCACTAACTGAACTGGCTCTGAGAACATCGTATTGCGCGCATCATCATTACGAACATCCGCTATCTTCTCTGCGCCCTCTCCTAATTTCGTAGAAAGTTCTTTCGCACCATCATCAAGTTTAACAAGTCCATTTGTTAATTTACCAGCACCGTTATTCAGCTCCGTTCCACCACTCGCAAGCTGATTTACACCTTCTTTCAATGATGTAAATCCATTTCCCCACTTCATAAATCCATCAGCCAAATTCGATGCACCATCTGCTATCTTTTTCGTTCCAGCAGTAGCTTCATTTAACTTAACTCCGAATGTATTTATGCCTTCTTCAATCTTATGTTGACCGTCAGTAAGCTTCTTCGCTCCTTGTGTCAATTGTTGTTGGCTATTATTTAAAGTACTTGTTGCTTTAGCTAGTCCATCAGACGTAGCAACAATTTTTTGAAAAGCGGGATCTTGCTGCACTTCTGGATGATTTTTCACGTACTCTTCTAATTGTTGTTTTATACTATTAGCTGCACCATCCGCTTTTACTTGCCCTTCAGCAAGCTTCTCACTTCCGCTCACCCATTCATTTGTACCAGCACTTAATTCACTAACTCCTGATTGTAACGTTTTTTCACCTTGTGCTAATAACTCCATACCACTATGAAGTGATGTCGCTCCTTGACTCAGCTCATTTGCTCCCCCTGTTAAAGCAGATTGACTGGATGCAAGCTTCTCACTTCCTTCTTTCAATTTCGATGTCCCATCACTTAAACGATCAATACCATTCGTAAGCTGATTCGCTCCATTTTTTGCATCGGTCGTTCCTTCATGTAACTTCTCAGCACCATTACTTGCATCACTCAACCCTTGTGCTAAGTCTTGAAACTTTGAAAACACACCTTCTGTATAAGATTTCGTAATACTATTTGAAATTTTTGTTTTCATATTTTCAACAGCTGTCGTTCCAATTTGCGCTGCTACAAAGTTTTTACCCGGATTTACTTTGTACTGCAATTGTGCTGGTTCTGGTTTCTCATCCATAAGTGTACTTACCTTTTTAGAGAAATTCTCTGGAATTGTAACAACCATATAGTACTTATCTTCTTTTAGCCCTTCATCAGCATTTTTTTCTGATACGAAATAAAAAGCCAGTTCCTTATTCTCTTTTAAATTTTTAACAAAATCGTCTCCTGCATGAATTGTTTTTTCATCCATCACAGCACCCTTATCTAAATTCACAACTGCAACAGGTAATTTATCTAATTTTCCGTACGGATCCCAATACCCAGCTAAAAAGAATCCTGAATAAATTAATGGAACGATTAATAAAAAAATTAAAGCGATACGTCCATGTTTATGGTGCCACATCGCTTTCCAATCTTTAAATATAAGTTTAATTCCCTTCATGAAACATACTCCTCTTCTAATTTAACACCCTTCGAATGGTTTAACAGATTTACTATACACGTCACTTTCCATACTGTATAATACATCTTTAATTATCAATTCATTCCTTTTGGTCTATAGAAAGGAGATTCGAAATGGAACTGCTCCAGTTAAAATACTTTCAGACAGTCGCACGACTAGAACATATGACAAAGGCAGCTGAAGAATTGCATATCGCGCAACCTTCACTCAGCAAAACAATAGCTAGACTCGAAAAGGATTTAGGCGTCCCTTTATTTGATCGCCAAGGCCGACAGATTACTTTAAATTCTTTCGGAAAAGTATTTTTAAAACGAGTAGAACGTATTTTTCATGAATTAAGTGAAGGGGAACGAGAAATTAAAGATTTAGCCGAATTACAACAAAGCTCTATTACACTGGCCGTTTCTATCCCAAGAATATTACCAGAACTACTTGGCTCTTTTTTAATAGAACATCCTAACGTTCGATTCCAACAATTTCTTGCATCTACTCCTTCTATGAAACGACAACTAGATAATATAGAAATTGACTTTTGTATCTCCTCTGTGCCAATTGAAGGTGAGGAAATTGTTTGGGAACCACTTATTACAGAAGAAATTTTCTTAGTCGTCCCTTCAGGCCACCGTTTATCCGGCCGAGAAAATATCCACCTGCATGAAGTAAAAGACGAACCCTTTATTAGTATGAACACTGGCTATGGATTTCGGCACTTAACGGATGAATTTTGTAAAGAAGCTGGTTTCACTCCGCATATTGCTTTTGAAGTAGATGAACCGACCGTGATTAGCGACCTCATTAAGCAAGGTCTCGGCATCGCTTTTGTTCCAAGTTTAACTTTATTAAAAAACTCTACTTTAGCATCAAGCAAGTTGCGTATTATTGAACCCACTTGTCAGCGAACCATCGGATTAAGTTGGTCAAAAAAACGTTACTTATCAAAAACAGCTCGGCAATTCCGTGAATTCGTGATTGACTACTTCTCTAATATTAGGACGTAAAATTATATGAACAATAAAAGGTGCCACCCTCATATGGTGGCACCTTTTATGAAGTGACCCCTAAAAGTTAGACACGGTTATTTCATTAGGCAGCTTGATAAAAGTGAGTCCGGTATTGTACCGGGCTCACTTTTATCAAGCTGCCTTAATCCGTTTCGTATTATAATAATCTATATATTTTTCTAATTCTATTTTAAAGTGCTCTACATTTTCAAATTCTTTTATGTAGAGGAACTCCGACTTCATAATCNCAAAGAAATTTTCTATTACTGCGTTGTCGTAACAGTTGCCTTTTCGAGACATACTCTGGACGATAGCTCTTGATTCAAGTGTCCGGACGTACTGTCTCATTTGATAATGCCATCCTTGATCCGAATGCATCAGTAGCTGGTGGGTTTCAGGTAAACGTTCCAATGCTTTCTCTAACATGTCTGAAACAAGCGAATACGTCGGTCTAGAACCAATTGTATAGGTAATAATTTCACCATTATACAAATCTAATACAGGTGATACATACAGTTTTTCTCCAAACAATTTAAACTCTGTGATGTCTGTTACCCACTTTTGATTCGGTGCATCTGTATGAAAATTACGCTCTAAAATATTAGGTGCAATTCTACCGACTTTTCCTTTATAGGATTTATATTTTTTCATACGCACAACACACTTTAACCCAAGCTCTTTCATAATGCGCTGAACCTTCTTGTGGTTCACTTTCTGGCCACGATTCGTTAATTCATCACGAATGCGACGGTAACCATAACGACCTTCATTTTCCTCATAAATCGCTTTAATCTCAGCTTTCAAAACGGCATCTACATCTGGACGATTCATTTTCTTTACTAAATCATAATACGTGCTTCGAGGAATAGTAGCTAGCTCCACGAGT